>WRIO01000202.1 GCA_009782695.1 Candidatus Cloacimonadota bacterium | reverse complement strand
ATGGACTTCCGAAAAGTATTCGTGTTGATAATGCAGGATCATATAAGAATGTAGAATATTCTCCAATGGAATACTACAAAAACATCAAAGGCAAGAAGAAACTCTCTAAAGACGAGAAGATAGCCAAGAGAATGATAGAAAGCGGTGATATGGGACTATATAGAAACATTGGACTTGAATACCACTTCACTATACCAGGCAATCCTGAAAGTAAAAGTATCGAAGCCTTCTGGAATTATGCCTTCAGTCCCTTTGAAAAACACTTCCCAAGCTGGTGTGGAAATTCGTTTGAAAATAGACCAGATAATCTAAAGAATTACGAAAATAAGGTACTTGTGAGAAAACACGCAAGCTTATTTCCCACATGGAATGACTTCTGTGACAAGCTTGATATATTCGTTAGATACTACAATAGTAAGCCGAGAAAATCACTCACTACAGTAGATGGAGAGTTATTATCACCATTGGAAGTATATAATCAAGTCGAGCATATTATTCCCAACAAGATAGAGTTAATTACCAAAATGAAATACCCATATATAGAAATGAGAGTAGTCCAGAGAAGTATGATTGAAAAGAATGGTATACTCTACTGGCATCCAATATTTGCGAGTATGATTGGCAAGAAAATAGGCATTTATTATGACGAGAAAAACCTCAAGGAACTCACTATATGTAATGAACGAGGTCAAATCAATGATGAACCTGCTACTGCTATCAATCCAGGTTTACAGAGTGGTGATACTCTAAAAGAGATGATAGAAAACCACAGACGAGCGAAGATTGGTCAATTATGTTATCTATCACTCTGTGATTTACCAAAAGCTCAGAAAATAGAGAAAATGCTGAAGGTGATAAGCACAGAGTTATTACCACTTTCCAATACCAAAGAAGCTGAAACAGAAATAAAATATCTGAATTTTGATGAGGCGTTGGATAGTATCGCAAGTTCTGATACAAGTGAACTGATAGAAAATACAGCATCAGAAAACGAACCAAACGATGCGGACAAGGAATTGATGAACTCTATCAAAGAGCATATAGCAGGGATGTTTAATGAACCATAGAGTAATATCAAAGGATCATCCAAGTTTTATCTAAGGTTCATCTAAGGTTCATCTAAGTAACATCTAAGTTACATTAGAGAAACATAAGAGGAATCTTATATGTATAAAAGAGAAATAAAATATTAACATACAAGGAGAATACACATGAAAATCAAACAATTAGTAGAGATTGAAAATGTGAAGAATGCGAATCGAGTATTAAGGAATCTACTCGATCGTCCAAAAACAGAGGTTGTAGGCTTAGGCTTATTCTATGGAAGAGCAGGACTCGGTAAAACTCGCTGGGCAACCAAAACAGCTCAAGATAATGGTTATATCTATATTAGGTTAGAAACCAATATCACAACAAAGGATTTACTCCGAGAGCTATTATCCAAGCTACTACACAAAACAATGCCATATTATGAGGTCAGAGGCACATGCAATGAAATCTATAATCAAATACTCGACTATCTACAAAGCCACCAAGACACCGTAATTTTGTGCGATGAAATCGATTACGGCTTCTCAAACGAAAAAATACTTGCAACAATCAGAGATTTAGCCGATCAATCGCTCGCCACATTCGCTCTTATCGGCATGGAAGAAGCAAGAGAAAAGCTTCTTAGGATGCGGTCGCATTTCTTCGATCGCACCAATGCTTTTTGGGAATTTAAGCCATTATCACAAGAAGATGCTGATAAAATATTCAAGGCTATCTGTGAGGTAGTCATCGACCTCCAAATCTTGCAATATATCCATAAAAAGAGTAATGGCACGATGCGAATACTCAATAAATACATAGATGCCATAGAAAGAATCGGTAAACGCATGAAAAAGACTACACTAACCTACGATGATATCAAAGACATTATTGTCAGAGTGGAGGCGTAAATGACAGGATTAAAAGCAATCAAAGAATTTATCACTTACACAAATAAACCTTTCACATCAACTCAAATAGTAGCAGAGCTTGGCATCTGCTACGAAACAGTGAAGAAATACCTGCAAGAACTCATCAACTCTGAATATATCAAACAAATCGGTAAAGATAAAGGGATGAATGTATATATTTATAACAAGCATAAAAATACAAGCAAACCCTATAAAGTTAATCAAAAGCACTATACACTAGAGTCTGTCCAAGAAGCATATTGCAGACAGATTCAAAAAAAGAGAGAACTGTTTGATGATTTATTGTAAAAATTGACAAAAAGACATCACTGACTAAAATAATATTTAACTCATTTGTTATCTTAGAGTAATGGTAAAACAAAAAAATAAACCAAAATAGTACTTGACAAAATAACTATATTTTATTTTTATGTTTGCTGGTAATTATATCAAAATTACAATTGGATTAAACAGAAAATGGATAGTGCTGATAACAGAATGTATGATCCTTTTACAGATGACAGGGAGAGAATAGATTCAATGTGTACTCGATTAAAGTGCACATACAGGTCTTCTTTTGCCAAAATTTCCTTATCAGCTTCAAAAATCAAAAACTCAATCATAACACATTTTCACAATTTCAATATTCGATATAATTACACTATTTTAAATGTTGAATTTAGAAACTGATAACTCTAAAGCAATTTTCGGTGAATTAGATAGTTTAAAGCTACAATCATCTATGACATTATTTGCATCTGTTGATACTCAAAATGAAGTATTCAATGCTGTTATTGATAAGTTCTTTCATGGTTATTTTTGCCAGAAAACATTACTATCATTAGGTAATCCTGCAAGGTTCAATATTAGAGTTTATGATGGTTATAGTACAGTTTACATTATTAGCAAAGAGACTATTAAAACTGCAAGTTATGCAAATGAAAAAAAAGAAAGTGAGGAAGCTATTACAGCTAAAGGTTTATATGAAATAGCTCAAGTATTAGACAGAAATGGCAGTTACCCAACTCGAATGGATTGTTCAGGTGTCGATGACGATGCAATACCTTACATACTTGATAAAGCAATCGAATTAGAATCAAATTTTATATCTGCATACCTATTAAAAGCTTCGTTCTTAAATAGATATAAAAGCCGTTTAGAATGCTATGATGATATTATAGAGCTTTTTCCCAATGATATCAGAGCATACCTTTTTAAAGGAGCTAAATTAATATATCAAAAAAAGTATAATCTTGCTATGCTTTTTTATGACAAAGTATTAAGTATTAATCCTGAACAAGAAAGTGCTAGTGCTGCTAAATGTCATTGTTTATTTATGCTCAATAAGTGGCAGGAAACTATTGATGTTCTCGATAGTATTATTGAAATAAGCCCTAACTATTGCAAGGCACACTATAGAAAAGGAAATTGCCTG
>WRIO01000201.1 GCA_009782695.1 Candidatus Cloacimonadota bacterium | reverse complement strand
CTGATAGTTCACGCAAGAATTCGCTAGCTTCATCTGTAGATAGCTCTCTATTCTGTGTCAAAGAGTTTCTGATGACGAGTGAGACTTCTTTTAGCTCATCATTTAGCACTTTTGCACTGTTTAGTTTGTCTTGTTCCCTGCGAATTTCTCTATCTTTTCGGTCTATACGGGTTAGGTTCTTGTTTATCATAGAAGCACTAGTGGTGAAGAATAGCAGTGTAACAAGCGCCATGAGCAGTGTCAATACTAGGTAGTTTGCTCTCATCATGCACCTCCTCTACGGCGATTGCCTTTCTTACCCATAGCGTCTATTTGGAACCTGAGAATATCGGTTTCTTTTTCTCGGTCACGGACTATACGGACAGTCTTGAACTCTGCAAAATCAATGTTTATATCTTCGTTTTGCTTTAGTTTTAAACGAAAAGCATCCACTAGATCAGCTTCATTTTTATTCTCATCGACTTCAGTGATACCGTATAAGCTCCAAACATTGTTTTTATATCCAAAGTGGGTCACGGCTATCTTGTCATCCATGCTCTTTGATAAAGCTTCCAGTTTCCTAGCCCAAAAAACTCTATCTGTCACAGTAGTAGACAAGTTCTCTAGGTCGCGAGAAGAGAGGTTTTCCCCACTTGTTCTATATTTCAAGATTTCCTTCTCCACTTGCGATAAGAACTTCACTCTATTTTCGTATTTTCTATTTAAAGTATGATTGAAATAGAGGACTATGCTATAAAGTATGATAGTTCCAACGACAAAGAATATCGTAAAATTACGGAATACCTTTTTTTCAGCTTCTTCTTGTTGTTTCAGTTCGCCATACTTATTTAGGTTTATGGTAAAATGTAATACTGACATATCTACTCCTTCCTCATAGCAAGCCCAAGTGCCAATGCAAGTTGTGGGTCTTTTTTATTTCTGAATTTGTCCGGCATTTCCAGATTATAAAATGGGTCAAAGACTTCTGTCGGGATGTTCAATGCTTGTTCTATATAATCAGATAGACCCTTTATTTTTGAGGAGCCTCCTATGATCAGCACTTTTTTGAAATCACTATTTCCTGCCTCTTTTACATAGTAACGGAGCGATCTTTTTACTTCTAATGAAATAGTTTCTTCTGTCGCTTTGTCTGCTATATCTAGCGTGCTGATGGAGAGCGATGATTTGTCAACCTCCTGACCAGTAAGACCATGCTCGAACTTGTATTTTTCTGCATCTTCAAAGTTCAAGTCTCTTGTTCTCATGATGTCTTTGGTGAAGTTAAAACCACCCAATTCTATATCGCGAGAGAAAAACTTCGACTTCGGTCCATACACTACCATATTAGTTCTGTGCGCGCCTATGTTTAGTAGCACATACACGCCGTCTTCCACATAAGTGTTCAGAGCAAAAGAATTTGCCACTGCTAAAGCTTCAGCATCTACAAAATGCGGAGTCAGGTTACATTGCTGTAAGATTTCTGTGTGAGCACGGAGGTGGTCTTTGGTTGTGGCGCACAATAATACATTCATATTATTTGTTTTTTCCTCTACGGAAAGTACTTGGAAGTCCAGCACCATATCACCACCACTGATAGCAAGGTGTTTCTTTGCTTCAAAGAAAAGTGCTGACTCTAGCTCATCATCGGGTAAGAAGATAGTCTTTATCTGTTTGATAGAGACTTGCTCGCCTCCCACTGCAGTAACTAAGTGGTTCACTTTCTTTGGGTTGATTTTGAGAGACCGCAACATTTCAGCTATGATAGGAGCATAGCGGTCTCTGCGTAGATCAGAAGGAACATATTCTAGTCCCTCCGGAACTGTAGGCCTTATTTCATAATTCAGAAGCTTGTAGCCCTCGTGCAGTCTTTTCAGGTGCACTAGCTTCACGCTATGTGTCCCGATATCGATGCCAATAGACTCTTTAAACTTCAATGGTTTTTTCTTTGCCATATTGCCTCATTTTATATTTTATTCTATTTTTTTATTTATACATCCCACTATCAATAGTATTGCGGGAATATCCAATTTGCTGGTGGCTTTTTGTAATTCCAAGTAGTCTCTTCAAAAGAAGTCATCCTATTCGCACCAGCACCTGTGTAAACTTCTGGGTAGTCAGGGGGGGCATCCCAATAAAACCGCCTGTCAAAATAATAATCACGAGTATATCCTTTGTTCCGGTTAGTCGGAGGTGGTCCGCCAAAGACATAATGAGCATTTGGATAAAAAGGTGGTCCTTTGATATCGTACTTACCTAAATCCCACCACTGTGCCACATCCGGATTATCGTTTGCTATATTGGCAGTTCTCCGCAGGAAACCTCTTCGCCTCGAAGCTATCGAACCATAAATGACCACATTTCCTCGTATACCCATCGTGCTTTCTGAAACATCAATGCTTGCAGGGTATTGGGGATTGTGCCATGGATAGTCAAGGCAAGAATACCAGCCTTGGTCTCCTGGTCTGTTTGGTTGATATCCAGGTCCAGGTCCACCAGTAGTTCCTTGTGTGTTTGATCCATCAGTGTGTCCGGGCCAGCGTTGCCAAGAATAAACATAAGTGTTCGAGCCACTAGGGGCGTCGGGTGGGTATTTAAACATGTGCAGGTCTATATAATCCATATATTCTACATCAGGGATACGAACCAAAAAGTTCCCATCATTATCATAAATATCTTCGTAATCTATCGGGATAGCCTTTGTGTTATCAGTGGGATCTCTCTTAAATCTATACCCTGTAAAAGGCAAGTGCGAACCCTTGGGGTGCTGATATTCAAAAGTAAACACACCTTCTGATTTAAAGCCCCATGCACCCAATTCTACTTTAGCGCCGCCTTGGGCAGAGTATGCCCCATACATATAAAAGGTGCCTCGTGGTGTAGCCCTCCACACGGGAAAATTACTTGTATCTTCAGGATGTTGCCACTTGTATTTTATAATGATGCTTGACTCAGAAACTAAACCAAACATATCATAAGGGTTCACTGGACCAGAGTAGTCATTGCCTGTAACCCATCCATCAGGTGCTGTGCCCATAGGTGTCCCGCGGTAAAAAATGTTACCAAGTATATACGAATTCTTTCGAGAAGATAAAGTAAGCCTGCCTCGCATACCATTGGGTGAATACACCCAAAGGTTTCCATCGGTATAATACGACCTATTGGCTATGTGCACATTGGCTGAAGAAGGTGCCCAAGTAGTGTCATAATGGGTTATTTCATTTACCCAGACCTGGTTCCCTATCAGTCTGTTTACCCCGTTTGAAAACTGGCCGGTTCCCCCGTCACCAGCTATGAGATCCGATTTAGCAAAAGGATTTTGATTTATCAGATAATCTATTATTTGGTCATTTGACCAGCCTTGCAGTAAGTAATGAGGAACGAATTGTCTCTGCTGGATAGGATGGGTA
>WRIO01000200.1 GCA_009782695.1 Candidatus Cloacimonadota bacterium | reverse complement strand
ACAGGGCACTATGCTAGGGTGCATCACGACACTCACCATAACACTTACCATCTGCTGAAAGGGTCAGACCCCAAAAAAGACCAAAGCTATGTGCTTTATAACCTCACGCAGAATATATTATCAAAGGTATTGTTTCCCTTAGGTCACTTGGCAAAGGCAGAAGTGCGAGAAATCGCAAAAAAACAAGGCTTTTTGAACGCAAATAAACCCGATAGCCAAGATATATGTTTTGTGCCTGATGGCGACTATGCTGGCTTTATATCACGATACACAGGGGATAGCTTCTTAGCAGGAGATTTTCTAGATATATATGGGAAATCTATCGGCAAACACAGAGGCATAGTGCACTATACAATCGGTCAACGAAAAGGACTGGGAATGGCTTTTAACAAGCCGATGTTTGTATGCAAAAAGAATATAAAAAACAACACTGTGACTTTATGTGAGGATAAAGACTTATATGCAAATAGTTTAGTGGCAAATGATATAAGTTTTGTTAACCTGCCCCCCTCTCCCCCACTCCATTGCAAAGCCAAAATTCGCTATAATCAGATAGAAGACAGTGTGACTGTGACCGCTATATCAGACACAGAAATGTGGCTAACTTTTGATAAGCCTCAACGGGCTATCGCTTCAGGACAAGCTGTGGTGCTATATGACGGAGAGGAGATTATAGGTGGTGGCACGATATCTGGTGTGATATAGCCATAATCTGCTTTTGCTTTTATGTTCACAAATGATATAGAGTTATTACAAAAAGAAAGAGACCTGCCGGCTGAAAAGCTAGCTGATATCATCGAGGGAAAGACTGACCAAGAAAGCCTTTTTCACACTGCGGACAGCATTCGGCAAGAGTATTATGGCAAAGATGTCTATATCAGAGGGCTGATAGAGATTACCAATATTTGCCGCAATAATTGTTATTACTGCGGTATACGGTGTGACAACACTGCTGTGCAAAGATATAGTCTGTCAATAGATGAGATACTCCAGTGTTGTCGGGTGGGGCATGATTTAGGCTTTCGCACTTTCGTGTTACAAGGTGGTGAGGCTGGTTTACACTCAGAAGAGTTTATATCTGAAACCATCAGAAAAATAAAGGCAAACCACCCCTATACGGCTATTACCTTGTCTATCGGGGAAAGGACTTATGATGAGTATCTGCATTGGTTTGAAGCAGGAGCAGACAGGTATTTATTGCGGCACGAGACGGCAAATAGTGCGCATTATAAAAAGCTACACCCTGAAAACCTGTCCTTGGAAAACAGAAAAAAATGCCTCTGGGACTTAAAGCAAATAGGCTATCAAGTTGGGTCAGGTTTTATGGTTGGGTCTCCTTTTCAGACCACCGAAAACCTGATAGAAGACTTGCGGTTTTTGCAGGAACTCCAACCCGATATGATAGGCATAGGACCTTTTATTTCCCACAAGAACACACCTTTCTTTGCATACCCAAACGGAGATTTTCAAAAGACCCTTCGGCTTATAGCTATCCTTCGATTGATATTCCCTTATGCCCTGATACCTTCGACCACTGCCCTAGGGACGATAGATAAAAACGGGCGAGAAATGGGTATCAAAGCAGGAGCAAATGTAGTGATGCCGAACCTCTCCCCGATAGCCCATAGAAAGGAATATGAACTGTATGACCATAAAATCTGCACAGATGAAGAGGCAGCAGAGAGCATCAAGGCTTTAGAGAAAAAGGTATCGAAAGCAGGCTATCAGATAGTCACAGATATAGGGCATGTGAGTGGGTATAGGGCGAAAAAGGGATAATTCGTAGGGAACGATGCCCAGTCCAACTGCGTTGGAAGTTACGAGTTACAAATGACAAATGCTGGTGTCCTACGGACGGATATTTAAGCGAACATCGTTCCGAAAATAAATATCCGTCCGAAGCACACTATATTTTCCCCGCTCCGTTTGAGTGGGGAAAAGATGGTGTCCCTCGGACGAATGGATATTTTCTAGATTCTTCGCTTCGCTCTGAATGACGGGAGGGAGGATAGACTATGCGTTGGCACATCATTCACACTCTGCGGAGCAGACATATCACCCACATCGGAGTGGAGAGCGGGACGCTCTCCGCTACAAGGCATCGTTCCCTACGGAGCTACCCTTCGGGCTGTTCCATCTCCACTTTATCGCCTTTATTGATGCCGAGTTTTCGAGAGAGCCCACCTTTTACCTCGAAGGCATACATCGCTGGTTCTTTGCTTTGGATATTCTCCTCGCTTAGGGGAAAGGCGTTCTCTGCTATATCGACGATATGCAGCTCTTTATCTATAAAAATAATGTCAAGCGAAACATAGGTGTTTTTCATCCAAAAAGACAGTGTATCCTCTCTTTTAAAGACAAAAAGCATACCTTGATTTTCCTCTATTTTATTCCGATACATCATACCCCGTTCTCTTTGATAATCAGAGATAGCAAGCTCCACCTCGAACTCGTATTCCTTTTGTTGACTGGTGATTATTTTCAAAACAGTATCTTTGGCAAAAAGCACTTCTTTTTGGGTGATTTCCTTTTTAGAACAAGATGGCATAAAGATAAGCAAAATAAAACAACAGACAATCGCTGCTTGTTTAAGCATTTTTCCTTCTATAAGCTTCATATAGGGTAGGTTCAAATGGGGATAGCTCGACTGGTTCGTCTTCTTTTTGCAAGGTTTTCCTGATCTCTGTGATTTGTTTTTTAAACTCTACTAATTTCTGTCCTGTTAGCTCTTTGGCAGCTGCCATTTTTAGACCAGAAGGATTCGACCATTTACCGCTTATTTTTAGCCCAAAATGGAGGTGTGGTCCTGTGCTGTAACCTGTGTTGCCGGCCTCGCCTATTTTTCTCCCTCTTGAAACTCTGTCCCCCTGGTTTACAGCGTATGAGTTAAGATGGCCATAAAGCGTTTTATAACCGTTTGGGTGGGTTATTATTATATGTTTCCCGTACAGCCAGTTTTCGCTGACAACGGAAACAACTCCATCCAAAGCCGCCATGACTGTTGTTCCCGTGTTTGCCCTAAGATCTATGCCTGTATGGAATGTAAGTGCTCCGCTTATTGGATCTTTTCGCATACCATAATGACTTGTTACAAACCTGCTAGGAACCGGATATATGAATAGTTCACCAAGACTCAGCCTGAGGTCTATATCATTCATGCGTGCGCCTGGAATAAATATTGTTTCTCCTGTTGTTATGTCATCGCTTCTTATATCATTAATATCCAGGATTACTTCCAGCGGTACATTGAAAGATGCCGCTATTTTTGTAAGGCTGTCGCCGTTTTTTATCTGATATGGTATTCCGTCAATATTTGGTATTCTTATAACAGCCCCTTCCTGTAGATTTCTGGCATTTCGAATCTCATTTGATGCGATAATGGCTCCTA
>WRIO01000199.1 GCA_009782695.1 Candidatus Cloacimonadota bacterium | reverse complement strand
TGAGAGCATTAATGAGTTAGGCAAGAAAAGCAGTGATTGATGTGGAATACGCTGACATGAATATACCTTAAAATATAGTGTTTTGAGCCGTGATAATCGCCTATTCCATCAAATGTCAAGACAAAACCACATTTTTCTAACACTCTGCTTGATGCAGGATTATCAGCTCGGCAAATCCCGTATATCTGGTGTATTTCGAGATATTGTATTATTGGGTTGAGAAATGCTTTTAAAGCCTCTGTCGCATAGCCATTATTTGTATTTTGCTTAGCGATATGGTAACCTATTTCCCAGTCGGAACTATGAGGGCATCGTTCCCTACATTTATCTTTTACATTGATTGGAACAGCTTGTATATGCCCTATATGCTGACTATTGTTCAAGAAAACAGGGAATACTTTAGGTTTATCTTTTTGTCCGTAGTAAGATATGAGTTTGGTGATAACTTCTTTTGCCTCGTCAATGGTTTCAAATACTTCTTCTGGCAAGAATGTTCTGTTGTCTTCGTCTAAAGAGTATAGATGAACACTTTCAGCTAAATCAAGAGTGAATTTATCGATGTAGAGGTTTTGGGATTTTATTAGTGTCATCTATGCAACTATCAGTATCTGATGTAGTGAATACCATTCTTTAGTTTAAAATCACATTCAAAACTATTAATGTTAAGTCAATACGCATGTAAGACCTCCTAATTATAATTCTTCATAAAAAACTCGTCCTGAACTTGTAAAGCTTCTTTTACTGCTACAATGTGGTCAGCACAAAATCCTGGCAAGTCAAGTACACTATTTCCACATAAAAATCCATTCCTGCCGCTGTGTAGAGAGAATTTATATCCAATAGTGCCATCGCAATGACCACAACCGCCACATTTTGTCTTATAACCGAGCCTGTCCCATGTGGCAATTCTAAAGATTATGGCATCATTAAATATACCTGTGTATTTATTCAATGCAAAGAATTTTATAGCAAGTCGTGGAGGGAACTTCGGGTCTGTGTCTATTTTCATAATCATTTTTTTTACTTTACTTTTTATGAAATCTACATAAGTGTTCCTACTACCCTTAAGTACTGGCTTATATCCGAGAGATATAGCATATTCAGCGACTTCACGAAATGCCTCTTTATAGTCATCAGGTAAATCTGAGATGATCTTATTTAGTGCATAAGTTTGTTTCTCGTTCATTTTAAATCCTTATCTTATATCAATTTAATCTATTTATTCTTACGAAAATGGTCATTATAGAGTTTTGTTGATGGGAGATTACTGTTCTTTAAGGTAATAAAGTATTCATCTTGTTCTTTTATTAAGTTTAGTAGCTCTGGGATGTGAAGGGCTGTTATGTTCCATATGTCCTTAGTAGTAAGTCCGCAACGATAGATAGTATTTCCTTTTTCGTCTAAATATTTATACAATCTCGGCATTTTACAAAAGCCACAGCATTTTTCCAAAGATTTATAATACTCGTCTCTTTTAATCATGGCAACAGTCCTTTTGGAGATAGCTTCTTGGAAAACTTGCGAATACTCTTTGCAAGCAGAGAATCTGAAACTAATCATCACCTCTGTGCCTGTTTTCCTTTTTACACAGCTTTCACATACAATTTTTAAGATAGTATAGCCAAATTTCCTGAATTCCAGCTTCTTTTCCTTTGTTTTATGTGGCAAGTAGCCTAACTCCAGCAGATAATCAAGCACTGGTTTATAAATGTCAAAATCGTCTTCGTTTAATAGTTTTAAGAACTCTGCTATTGTTCCTTTTTGTTTTTCGTTCATTTTAAATCCTCATTCTTCATCTGTAAAATGTCGTTTAATTTTATTTTCATAAGTGTTTCAACAAATAAAATTTAGTTATTTTGTCAAGGTTTATGTAATGAATGTATGTGAAATCAGTTGACAAAATACTGTTTTAATAATTATTGGTTTAAAGTACATTAGCTAATACATAGGAGAATAAAAAATGAACAAATTACTTGTAATAATACTGTTTCTGACAATAGTTTTTGCTTTAAATAGTATAACAACAGATGAAGTGCTAATAATACTTGACATAGACTATAAAGAGTTATTAAATCAGGCTATGGCTGACATTGAAGCAGAAGACCTTGATAGTTATCATGAAAAATTAATCACATATTGGCAGGGAAACAAAGAAGATCAGACTGTTTTGATATATCTGGCAGATTATTATGCCTATATTGGTGAAGCAGAGCTTTCGCTGAGGTTTATAAAGATGCTTTACAACTACGGGTATCGTTATTTTGATTTTGTAAGTGGAGAATCTTTTGATAATATCAGAGACAATGACATTTTCAAAGAAGCATGGGAAGATATTAGTGAAAGACTTGAGAATGAACCACTTTGGCAAGGGGAGACTCATTTTATTACAATGGAAAGTAAGCTTAGATATCATGTTGTATTACCTAAAAATTATGACCCAAAAAAGAAATACATAGCAATGATTGGTATGCACGGTTATAGAGGAAATGCAAAGAATTATGCCACTTTGTCAAGGTACTTGACCGATGATGATATTATATTTATAGTCCCACAAGCAGCTTATGTATATCATGGACAAAATGGTAAAAATAATATGTTTACATGGACATTGTATAATGAAGAAGGCGTTCCAGAAGATATAATAGTCGAATCAGCGAAGCTAAGCTGTGAATATATGGTGAAATTATCAAAGGAGATCAGGAAAAAATATAATATTTCAAAGCTTTATTTATCTGGTTTTTCACAAGGTGCATATTTTAGTTTCTTAACAGGTGTTTTTCATAGTAAACATTTTGATGGAGTAATAATGTTTGCAGGATGGCTCGATAATTATACTGATAAAGAATTTAAAGCAGCAAAGAAGCTACCTGTTTTATTAATTCATGGAGATTCAGACGCTTTCTGGAGTATTGAAAATGCCCAAGATGATTATCAAGTCCTTAAAGATTTTGGCTATAATGTAGAATTGTTTTCGTTTGATGGAGGACATACTTTGACTATAGAAGGAATTGAAAAGGCAGTTCAATGGATGAAAAGTAAGAAGTGAGGAGAAAATGGCATCCGACCTTGATTATATGAAAAACCTTTTAAAAGAGAATAAATTTGATTATATTACAATAGAGAATAAGAAATTCATTGTTGAGTTTACGAAACAGATGAAGGAGATTGGCTTTAGTTGGGATGGGAAGATAGGTGATGGTTTCTGCTGGGGCAAAAATATGGTCATTTACAGCAAGAACAAGAAGGTCATAGCTCGTATATACATCCGTGATGACGAAATGAAAAGGTGGGGTGCTTATGATTATCAATTTCGTAATGAACTTGCCTTGAGATTGTTTTTCTCGAATATTACTAAACATATTGATTTTATAGAAAAAGCACCTGAGTATGTTAGAAATATTTTCGTAAAT
>WRIO01000198.1 GCA_009782695.1 Candidatus Cloacimonadota bacterium | reverse complement strand
CCTCAAACCACACCCCCCACACAACCGATAGCCAATACGAATGATAATAAACCTACTCCACCCCCTCCTGCCATAAAATCTCCGGATCCAAAACCAGCCGACCCACCACTGGAAAAAACCAATGTAACCCCGATAAAGGAAATACCACCAGAAAAGGAAACTCCACTGCCACCTCCCACCCAAAGCACAAGTGATGATTTATCCTATACATTAGTCACTCGTGAAGATAGATTCCCCACTCGTATCCCAAAAAACAAACAACTCATCACTCCTGAAAAACAACCACCACCAGAGGAAAAACCCGTAGAAAAACCCATAGAAAAACCCATAGAGACACCACCAGTCGAAAAACCAGTTATTCCCGAGCCTGAGGTTGTTAAGCCAACTCCACCAGAGGTGCTGCCTGAACCGACTATCCCCAAAGAGATTATATACCAAAGAATATCAGATCTGAGTGATTTATCTGAAGTAGAACAGCTTATTTTGTCGTATTATAACCTAGCTAGTGCCGATTCTATGTTGGTTACATATTTGATAGGTGTGAGTGCAAATTCTGTGGGAGATTACGAGAATGCTATATACTATTTAAAGCAAATACCCGAAACCGATGTGCATTATGATGATGCTATTCGACTCCTGTATGACAGCTATAAAAATATGGGAGATGAAGCAAACGCTGCCCTCTACTCGTCACTACTGAAAGAAGAAACAAAAACCACTTTCAATATTTATGACATACCTATCAAGCTTTGGATGATCTTATGTTTAGCTGTTTTTACATTAGTCCTAGGTATCATCACAGGGTCTATATTCCATACGTTGCGAAAGAGTAAAAAAGAAGAGCTAGTTTCTGTGGATGACTTTGAAGTGCATTCACAAAATATCCAAAAAGCTTATGAAACAAAAGAAATTTTTACCGAAGAACCACCTCAGAAAAGCGATAATCCAGTAGATTTGTATGAGAATCCCCCTATCATTACAGAGGAGCTAAACGAAGCAGAAGAGATAGAGCTAATAGCAGAGGAACAGAAGGCTTTGTCCGAGGCGCCACCCGAGGTAATAGAAGAAACACCGCCACCGCCACTCCCACCTGAAGAACCAGAAGAGTATTTAGACCCATATTCAGATGAAGAATATCGCAAAAAAATGATTTTAAAGCTCCATAATGACGGTTGGGCTCTGGAAGAGATTGCAAAAGAATTGCAGATCTCACAACGTGAGATACAACTGATCATCAAGATGAATGCATAGGTGGTAGGTCATGAGCTTTTCCTTTAAAAACAGTCCTCACATAGAAAACTTCTGTAAACAGCTGCATATAGGGCAAGTGATAAAAGTAGAGGTTTTACAAAGAACAGCCCCTTCACAATATAAAATATCTTATCAGGGCTTTCTACTCGAGGCTGCCTCTGAGATAGACCTTTTATCTAAATCTGTTTGGTTGAAGGTTATCCAGAAAAAGCCCTACCCACTGTTGCAATTGATAGTGGAAGACGCAGACAGTACCGTAGATAAACTTTTGGAATTTGCGACAGAAAAAGAACTGCAAGTACCAGAGCTAACTCCTATTGTGACCAATATGTTAAAAAATAGTTTCACACAAGAAAAACAAGCAGATTTATATGATTTTATCTGTTGGCTTTCCCAAAATAATGTTTACCATATTCTATGCAAAAATATGATAGAGGGTATAGCTGGCAGAGATATCACCACTAAGGAATTTCTATATCTCTTCGCCGAGGATAGTTCCCATTCACTAGAAGAAAACACTGACCAGCAAACAGAAATATCAGCTAAACTTTTATTGTCCGAAGTAGATATCCCTTCACTATACCTCGCCCCTTTCTTATATGATATATTAGCAAGAAAATTGCAAATAATCCAAAAAATAAATAGTATGATGTCACCTGCTTTGTGTCAGTTGTGCCTCTTATGTATTGAGTGCTATCTAAAAATATTTATTTTACCTGTAGAAGTGACAGCCAATAAACAAGTGACAGGTGTGATGAATACAAAGCATTTCGGGCAAATCCTATTCGTCTATCAGCCCCAAAAGAAGGATATGGCTATATATTTTGAAAGTTTACTCTTTATAAATAACCTAAAAAAACAGCTATTAAGTGCTACCCATGCTATGGACATCTCCCTCCGATTCGCATTACAAAGCTCTATCGACCACAACAGAAAGAGATTTGTCAGTAGGAAAGTGTGATATGAAAACCAGTATCCAAGCATCAAACAATACAACGAATGAGGAAATAAACCAAGTAACCACATATTGTGAGTTACTCGAGATAGATATAAAAGATATTGCAAAACTCTTTTGCGAAATAATAAAAAAAGATGAGGAGCTAGATTGAAAAGCCAAGCATATATCAAAAAATCGAAGCAAATAGTAGAGATGATAAACGAATTGGTCGAAAATATGGTGTCTGTAAACATCGACCAGAGCTATAAAAAATTCTTTGATGATTTGCGTAAAATCATAAACTATGAACACGCCTCGATATTTTTATTACAAAAAGGAGATACAAAACCCACAGAAGTAGCCTCGACGGGAAAAAGCCTTTTCTTTATGGACAATAATTCTCCAAACAGTATCATAAAATCAACAAATCTGGACGATGAAGACAGATCTTTACTTATGATGAATGATATAAAAATAATCACCCAATTAAACGACCTAAATTTGAATTATTCAGATTTGCACATAGGATCATTTTTGTCTATGCTCTTGTGCCTAAAAAATGGTAATGTGGGTATCATTAATTTCGCCCACAGTAAAAAATGGGCATTCTCTGAACAAGAAATAGAGCTTTTGGAAAGGGTAAAACCTTTTATAGAAGAAATAATATCAAACAACTTGAGTATCGAAAGCTTAGAAGGTTACAATAGTGATATCATAGAGCTACAGAAAAAGATGCTTGACACCCAGCAACACCTTGTAGAAGCAGAAAGAAAAATAGCTATTTCAGCAACTACTGCCAGCTTGAACCATGAGATAAACAATCCCCTGATGATTATGTCCGGCTACACACAGCTAATGATAGAATATCTTAGCCATGACCCAGATTCACAGTCTAAGCTGATCATCATAGATTCTCAAATAACTAGAATAAAGGAAATTCTGACAAACCTAAGGCAGATAGAAGATCCTTTATTCGAGAACTATATTACCGATAACAGCGTGCAAAAAATGCTAGTTTTGGAAAAGAAGAAAAAATGAATGAAGAATTAACAATCGATCTAAAAATCCTATTTGAGATAGCTAAAAAGGCTTCCGCACAAGCTTATGCTCCCTATTCTGGCTATAAAGTAGGTGCCGCTATACAGACCAAAAAAGGTAAGACCTTTACTGGCTGTAATATCGAGAATAGCTCTTATGGAGCTACTATCTGTGCTGAGAGAACAGCTATCTTT
>WRIO01000197.1 GCA_009782695.1 Candidatus Cloacimonadota bacterium | reverse complement strand
TCTTTTAATAAATCTCTCTGCCTATCTATGCTATTGCTGATCCTGTCGCGTTCTCCTTCATCGACCTCTTCTTGATATTTCTTTATCAATGATTCTAGCTCTGTCTCACAGGGTTCGATCTTGGCTCGCACTTCAGCTTTGATATCTATGATGATCTGACGCAACTGGTCATCTGTTTTATTCGCTAATTCCGCAAATTCGCGGTTTATAGCTTCCACTATCGGTTCTAGCTTTTGTATCTCTTTCGCATAAGGATCTTTGAAAAAGAATTTGAGTATTTTTTGGAACATCCTATTTTTTACCTCTTATTGTTTGATAAAATGCAGTTTTTTTGGGGGTGACTTTTTTGTCAAGGATTTTGTAACTATACCTTTACATGGGACCACTTAAATGTCCCATTTTTTTAATAATTTCAATATCCATAACATACATATAGGTCAGAGTATTTTTTACAACCAACTGACAGAAGGAATAAAGGTCATTATAGACTCGAGTGTTATAATCCCGAATCTGTATTAAGGGTTTTGATTATTAAGGAATAGTATTGTATATCAGACTGTCAAACAGAAGAAAACATTAGGTATACAATCTTTATAAGTGGTTTTGTAAATTTAGTTTTTTATACTCCAGATCCAGACCATGCAACGATTTGCCGTTGGCGTGCGTGTTTTATACAACAGCCTCACTTTGTAGCTCCAAAAAAAAGCCCTGTGTAAACAGGGCTTTTCTTTTCAAAAATTACACTTGATTACTTTAGCAGCACCATCTTTTTTGTTTCCTGGAATTCACCAGCTGTAACTCTATAAAAATATAGTCCACTACTGACGGATTGCCCATTGTCGTCCAAACCATTCCATGTGACCTGGTGTTCCCCTGCGGCTCTCGTTTCGTTGAGCAAAGATTTTATCTTTTGACCTTTGATATTGAAGATAGCGAGTGATATGTGGTCACTTATAAAGGTTGTAAAACTGATGGTTGTCTCTGGGTTGAAGGGATTGGGGTAGTTATGGGATGATAAATCTGTAGCAGGTAATACAAAAGGATCTTTTTCATCTACAGGTGGTTCTCCCTCATCAAACCCATTGTCTCTTAAATAAGGGTATCCATCATTGATTTCGGGGGAAATATCCCATATAGTCGTAAAGTCCCAACCACTATATGTCGATATATCTTTCATCGCTTCGGTGTTATAACCTTGCACATCTGTAAATAACATATTGCCTCTCAAGTACCCATAAACCTCTGTAACACCAGTTGTTGAAATATCAAAATAAACTGATGTGGTTGAACACTCCCCTATTCCTGGTGCAACAGATCCAAGTATATCACCAAAAAGCCCATAAGAATTTAGAAATTCACTTGTGCTAGCTACATAACAATACTGCATGGAAAATGACTGATTAAAACCAATGAGTCCACCTCCATCTTTAGTTCCAAAAGTAAAGTGTGGGTTTCCCCCTTCCTTTATTTTACGAATATTACCGATATAATAGGAATTTTTTATATCTCCATTGGTTGCATCTCCGACTAGTCCACCAATACTTGCAATATAGTTTTCAAAATTAACATTATCAAACATATTTACTTTAGATGATGATTTTGATATAACACCACTAGACATATTTCCTACCAACCCACCCACAAAAGTATGTAGCTGTAAGGGACTCCCGTCAGAATAAAGAGTTATATTGCCAGTTGCAATACAGTTAAGAATATTTACAGAGGGGTTTGGGAAGTGAGTTAACTGTCCCATAAGAGATCCTATTTTTGTATTAACAACTTCATTGGGTTTATTGATGTGAATAATATAGTTTATATTTTCCAAAATTACATTTGAGATATTTGAGCACCATGCTTCTGCAAACAAACCTACTGCTTGTGTTCTACGATCATTCAATCCAAATTCCCTATAAATATATAGGTTTGAAATTTTATACTTTTGAGCATCGTAACTACCATAAAAAGCTTCCCAATGGTAAGGTTCCCCTCCTTCGGGAGAATTCGCACCCCAGTTAAGATTTCCGATGGGTGTAAATCCATTACCCTCATTCCAGTATAGTGTTTCGGAGGCGTCTATATCATTTGTTTGGATAAAGTAATGGTATATAGGAGGGTTTATAAACTGGATAGCATAAAATTCCTCTGTTTCAGATAGCCACCTTAGATTGGCAAGGGTTTCTATTTGATATGGATTATCTATCGTTCCTGCATTGTCATCGTAGTAGTTTACAGGGTATTGTGGCTCTGTTTGTGCAAAAAGCACAGAAAGATTCATGACTGCTAATATTATTAGCATAATAGTTGTTATTTTGTTTGTAGTGTTTAACATTTTTGACTCCTTATAATTTTATTAAACTTTTGTTTACAAATAAGAGATATTCTATACTCTTACTTTTAGATAAATCTGATTCCATGTAGAATAGATTTTATCCTTGGACTTTCAACTACACATACTCTTTAATATTGTGTATAGTCCATAAGTTTCAGGTGATTCCTCTTTATTACTAATCTGCCAGACCTTTTAGGTATTAAAGCAAATTAGTTTTAAAAAGGGTTTCAATACCTAAACAAACACTGATATTTTTTATTATAAAACCATATTAAACCTCCCTGATTGCAAAGAAATAATAGGTTAGACCTTATTACTGACTATACAATCCCTCCAATGCCATTTTTTCTTAGCTAGATTTTTTGTCAAGTAATATTTTCAATGATTTTGTATCTTTTCCTCATTTCTGAAGAAGGGCTGGCACTGTCAGTAGACCAAAAGAATCATTACTGTAACTATATGGGGTAGGACCTTTGTCCCCTCTATGATATATCACTACCCTATTTCCTTTGCCCTAAATGTCTTTGCGTGTTCTTCCAGCTCCAGAAGGTATCTTAGCTTGAAGCCTCGCGGGAAATATATCACCAAATCTATCAAATAAGCTGTTTGTAGCTTTTCATCGTAAAAGGCAAAGGAGCGAAAAGCTCCTCCGACGTAGTGTTTTTGGTTTTGCCATTTTCCTGATATTTGATAGGCTTTATAGTGGTTAAATTCTATGTCTTGTCTTGCAGTATAGTCAGCAGAGAACTCGTCTTCATCATAAAATTGCCAGGCAATCTCTTTTCTTTTTTCTAGTAACCATTCTTGATTGACAGGGTTTGTTTCGTTTTTTTCCCAGTAGATAGATATGTATTTATCAGGAGTATCTTCTGGGTCGCTGTGCGAACGCCAGAGGAAAGACACAAACCTATTGGCAGGGTTATTTTCAAAGAGTTTATATGTTTTTGGGATATACATCGTGAAGGGTAGTTTTTCAAAGAATGCTAGTTTATAGCCGTCCAATCGTCGGCTTTGGTGGTTTATCCTCGCTATGAGCCTATCGCGAAAAATATTAAAATACAGGTCGCCATTTTCATACAAAAAAAGCTTTAAATTTTCTGTGT
>WRIO01000196.1 GCA_009782695.1 Candidatus Cloacimonadota bacterium | reverse complement strand
CTAAATGTAGATGCACCACGCTTTGGAAATTACTTCGGTGTGACATCGCAAGGAATAGTCAAATATCACGCAAAACCTACTAATCAAGTAATACTTGAAAATGGTAACTGGTCACCAGAAGGCAGACAAGAAATTAAGATAGGAAAACTTATCAGTTACCTATTCGAGCAAAACCCACCTGTTATCGAAAGTAGCAGTGCAGTCAACCCACAGAATGCAATAACAAGATATATTGAGAGTGTTACTCATAGCATCAAGGCAACGCCGAGCATAGAAATCAAAATCACTAACGATATAAACAAGATTTACAAAATGCCTGTATCAGCATTTTTAAGAAGTCAATCTTGTATGGTTGGAAGGTCATTCGATTTTAATGTAATTTATGACCAATTAAGAAAAAGAGGCGTCAAAGTATCGATACTTTATACGACTGAAGTCATAAAAAAAGTAGAAACACTAACCAGTAGAGCAATCATTTGGCACAATGTAAAAGCCAAATCAAACATAATGAAGAGATTAAAGTTAACAAACACATTTACTTTAATCGATAGAATTTACGGCGGTGACAAGTATGAGCAACTTTATAAAGAATACGCAATTGCCAATGGCTACTTTCATAAGGTTCAGCAATCCTGCCACCACCATTCAATCATAAACCCAGTATCAAATATATCACTGATTAGCAAAGACTACTACATATTCCTGAGAAACAATAAAAAAATGGAATTCGGAATAACAGTAGCTCCTTACATGGACACCTTTTTTGGAATGTATGGCACAGTGCTAAATGGAACAGGAACTTTAGAACACCTTGTAGCACAGTTCAGAAATACAAATGGTCACCCAAGAATGTATGATTTTAGACGATATGCATAAATCAAAAACGAGGGGTGGTGCAAACCACCCCTTAAATTTAAAGGAGTAAAACAAATGGAATTAAATGGAATATTATTTGAAAAATATAGCGAATTCGGAGCTGGAATATGTTATAAAAGCGTATCTGAATTTAGGATAAAACATCCTTTCATAAGTGGTCATAAAATCAAAACACACTTTATGATAAGAGTAAATAACGGTGTAATCGATGCACCTGGTTCTCTCACATTAGGTTTTAGAGAAGGAATGTCATTTACCTTTTATAGTAATGGCAATGAGATAGAAACAATAAACAAATTAAATAAATTATTAGGAGTAAAAAATGGAAAATGAAGTCATAGACGATTGGACACCAAGAAAAAAAGAAGTAACCGCTGCATTGAAACCTTATGGCTTTCGCAGGATCATGAAATTAGGACGACTATATGAAAAAGGTGAATACGGCATATTTTTCAGTATAGTAGGAACTTTATATCTATATTACAAGCAAGATATAAACTGCGTGCCAAAAGACAGTATTATTTATAAAACAAACGACCTAAATAGTATGCTAACCTATTTAAAAACAAATAATATATAGGACTGCTTATTATGAGAGAAAACATAAACGCAGGCAGGGGCATCGACCCCTGCTTGCTGGAAATAATGAAAATACAAACTGTATCACGCAATCAAACAGAAATGGCTAACTATATACTAAAAAGGCTTGCCAAGATTGAGAGCGTTGATTTTGAATGTGATATGCACGGGAATATTATAGCCACCAAAGGCGTGTCAGGTGATTATATCTGCCTCTGCTGTCACCAGGATACAGTGCATCCAATCAGAGCCGATTATCAGATACGCCACGATAAGCATATAGGCGAATTATATGCTGTCTCTGGTGGCACACAGGTCGGCATAGGTGGTGATGATAAGTGCGGTGTATATGCTATACTAAATATAATAGAAAACTGCGAAAAACCCGTCAAGGTGGTGTTTTTTGCCGATGAGGAAATTGGCTGTATAGGTAGTAACAACATAGATATAGAAATATTTGACGATGTCAGCCTCCTGATAGGCATAGATAGGCGTGGTGATAGTGACTTGATAACCGAATATCACGGAGACACCATTTCACAGGAATATAGAAATTTTATCATTCCTATATCCAAAAAATATGGCTATGCAGAAACACACGGGCTGACCACAGATGTATTTACAATACAAAAGCGGATTGGCTGGGGTATATCTGCAATAAATGTGTCCTGCGGTTTTTTCAACCCACACACAGACCAAGAATATATCAAAATATCAGCACTTTACAACTGCATCGACTTTGTAAAAAGAATAATTGAAACAAGAATATAAGGAGACTGTTTAATATTAGAAGGCGACCTGCTATGGAACTCCCGATGAAGTAGTGGGTTTGTCTTTTTATATTATTTAGGAGGACAAATGAAAAAACTCATAACAATAATAATACTCGCTCTGCTGATAGCAACTGCTGGTGCAGAGGAAACTGTATATAGGAAAATGACAGCAGAGGAGCTTATAAGAGAGTTTGAAATAGATGCTACACAAGCAAACAGTAAATATGCTAATAAATTAATAGAAATTTACGGGATACCTGATAAATCAAATTTAGGTTTCTTTGAACAAACCGTTGAATTTCGTTATGATAGTGATTATATTGTTATTGCTAAATTTGAACAATTATCAAAAGAACAAGGCGAAATCGTAAAAAGTCCATTTACAATAAGAAGTACCTAAGGCCAGATTTATGTTGACTATTTTCCAATATCTATTAAGGGAGAATATGATTTTGTAAACGAACACAAAGAAATAACTTATATTTTTATTAAAAATGCTATCTTGATAGATTAAAGATATTGTGTATTTTTTAATGCCTTCAGCCATATCCCTGCCCATGTTTCTTTATTTGGTTTCCCTGGTTTCCAATGATTTACATAGTATACCCACATAGCCTCTGTATTTTCTATAGTTGCTTCTGGAATATGTTCTGGAATTCTTGTTAGCTTTAAACGAGCAAGCAGGCAAGCAAAAATTGGTTCCCATTGTAATGTTGCCCAAATAGATTCAGCTGTTATTAAACTATCATCGGGCAACCATATACCACTACCCTTTTCTGTTTCTGTCATTGTTCCACCAACATATTTCCTGCTATATTTCATTGTTATTTCGTATCTATGTTGTAACAAGTCCCTTACACTTACTATTTCAAAATGCCATAAACCTCTTGCTGGACCCTTACCATAACCATGTCTTTTTAAACTAAATGAAGGATTTTGGTACGATTCTAATACACCACCACTTTCCTGATACATAATCGCATAAAGCAAAGCTACAGCCTTTCTTGTAACTTCTACCCCGTTTTCCTTCTTTAATGCTTCTAATGTATCAACAATATCTGTTACTTTCATACATCCTCTCTTATTATTTTATTTATTTCTGTTATAGATTTTATCACTACTGCCACACCGCCCATAGCCTCCACCATTTGTAGCCAGTTCTCTTGCGCTGGTGACAGCTTGCCTTTTTCAGATTTGACTTCGATGCTGACA
>WRIO01000195.1 GCA_009782695.1 Candidatus Cloacimonadota bacterium | reverse complement strand
AGGCTAAAAGCCCAGTCGTTGTAAAAATTCTCATTCCTGGCGTAAGTGCTCTCGTCTATATAGCTGTCAAAGAAGTTCCAGAGTGGGAAAGCTCTGTTTTCGGAGTTTTTGGTCACGATATGGGCAAACTGGACCTCATATTTATGGTCTTTATTCATAAAATATAGATTTGCAGGGTTCAATGAACTGTCCAGAAGGTTCGCCCCACCTGCTACGCCTGACCCACCCAGAGCAGCTGTGCGAGCATCTAAATGTGATATCTCTGACCCATACTGCCCATCAAAAATGGAATAGGCACACAAGCTAGTCATGAGAATAAACCCTGCCCATAGAAGTAAAACTTTCTTTATATAAAAAAAACGGTTAAAAAATGATATAGTTCTAAACATTGCTTTTCCCCGCTCCTGAGGAGAGGGGTGTCTGCGAAGCAGACGGGGTGTGGGACTGATATTATCTGACATCAAAACCTCCAATCTATCTGTAATCGAGCCTCGTTTTCCACTCTTTCGACATGACGAAAATGGTCGGCACTTCCGTCATAATCTCCTAAGTCAACATTCCACCAAGTCCTGAAAAAGAGCTCTTTTGTTTTATAAAATTTTGTCTTATATTTTAGTGATAAATACACATTATTTGCGATTTTATTTTGGATAAGTATCCAGTGCTTGATGCCCTGTTCACCCAGAAAATCTATCTCTACATCTTCCCAATCCCAGTGCGACAAGCTGTGTCCGTTCCAATACGCTATCGCATTGCGAACTCGTAGTCTATCATTTAAGTTATGTGTCCAATCTATACTGATAAAATCGCCGTGCATCAGCACTTGACCCGCAGCGTGATGCTCTGTATTGCTCGGTTCACCCGAATTTGTCAGATAGGGATATGGCGGTGATTCCACTTGGGTATATCGATATTCCATTTGCAATCGGTCACGGTTTGACAGATACATCGTTACTATTCCGCTTGTTTCACTGGTCGTGGAGCGTTGTCTATCAGCTCCATCGTCATAGCGGTTTATTTGGTGTTTATACTTGCCTCGCAAGCTGAGCTGATTTATCGGTCTGTAATCAAGGTCGCCCTGAAAACGAACTGTTCGTCTGCCGTCAGCCTTTCGCTCAAATATGTCCAAATAAGTTCTGTTCAAGGTCAGATATCGGCTAAATCGATACCTTGTCTCGAAGTAAAACCCTTCTTCTGCTTGCGGTTCAGGGCTGTTGTTATATAGGTCAAAAAGCATTTGATTTGTCAGGACATAATTGTTGTTGTTAAATATAGTGTTGTTAAATTTTCGTTGCTCAGAAAAACCTCTGTTATAGGGGTTGTCAAAGTCTAAATCATAGTTGCGATATAGTGATAAAATGTATAAATTTTCGAACTGCGTGTAGGCACTCAAAACCAGAGCTGAAGGGTCGTCACCTATCTTTGTTTCGTTGCCATTGACTGTTAGCTCTGCATATTCCCCTTGAAAAGAAGTGTTCCCAACCACAGTCATCCAATCAAAGCCCGTCACAGTCCGATAATTCCTATCATACACACCTTCTTTGTAAGTGGAATACAAGTTTCCTATCTGACTATCCACCTTTTTCCACTTCTCATATTCTGCAGCATCCCGTATCAAGACTGCATATAAGCTATCTGTGTGAGGCACCACAAAGTGTGCGTTGTCATAAAGTATTTGAGTGGCAGTTACGCCAAAATGTGTGCCGATAAAAGGCTTTATCTCGAAACGACCACCTATCATCGTCTCGTCTAGAATATTTGTGCGAGGCATCATGGTCATGCTTTCGTTTAATCGTGAAGAAAAGAACTCATCAGCTTCATTTAAGTCGTCGTTGTCAAACCGGATAGTCGGTGTGTAATATGAAAAGACATGGTATTTGCCGTTTATTTTGTCATTCGCGTCTATCCTGCCATCTTCATTTGTGTTAAACACCACTGCATCTTTTTTATCCTGAGAAAACCAGCCAGCAGCAGTAAAATAACGGCTTTGTAGCTCTGCAGCCACACCCCTAAGGGCATATTCTTGCGAGCGGGAGAGGTCTTCTGTGATACCGATGATCCTTTTAGAAAATCCGTGTCCTGTCTTACGAGAGCTGTAATAATCTGTGTTTTCTATCACTAACCCCTCACCAAAAGTCACACGATAATTCCCCAAATAAACCTTCACATCGTTTTTACCCCATAGGTCAAAGGAACTCTCATAACTTGCAAAATATTTAGCATTGTCCAGGTTTTGGTCTGGCTTGTTATCGATAAACGCATTTTCCCCAACTTTATTAAATAATATAGCACCTGCCTTCCATTCTTTGTATCTCATTCGATATTTGTTTGTATAGGCGGGTTTATGGGCGTCCAGATTGAAGTATCCCCAGTAAGAATGCCGAACATCACGAATAGAATCGTCCCTGTTTTTGACTATTTCACGATACATTTCACGAGTTTCGTCAGAAAAATTTAGCCATTCATACTTGAATTGATAATTCAACGAACGCTCCTTCCTATCTTTTATATCGCCATAATGAACATAATGCCGCAGGTTTGAAGCCCCATAAAAAGACAGTCCAGAGGTGCTTCGCATATTACGATAATCTGTCACCTTGTCCCCTGAAGCAGTCCGCTTTCTGATAGCTACTGCATCTATCGGCGAGACATTTGGCATATTTAACAAATCTGTAAAATGCATCTCATTTACATCACGAGGGGTCATCAAATAATCTTCCCAAATATCTGTAAAGCCCTCTTGAATACCCTCTTGCGAACCTAACCTCTCGAGCAAGAAATATATCTCTTCCCGCCTCTGCTCTGTGTCATCCAAGTCAGAATAGTAATACACAGTGACAAGTGGTTTTATCCTATCCAAAGTGGCTTGGTCTATTTCAGGAATTTTTCGCAGGTCATACACGCTCTCAAAAAAAGAGATATAAAAACGATAATTGTATATAGCTTGCGCTTGCTCGAATGTAATGGGTAACGACTCCAATTCTGCCCACCCAGCAGTGTTTAAATCTACTTTACAAAATAATACACCACAGCTCAAAAGCCATAAAATCAGCACTAAAATTCTTCTCATATATCTCCAATTTTTTCCAAAAACACTATTTTTTATACAAGTGTTTATTGTCAACAAGAAAATAATTTTATTGATGGCTCTCAATATTCTACTGGTAAAATCGTTCCGTTTACATCTTTGTAGCGGAGAGCGTCCCCGCTCTCCACAACATTCGTCCGAAGGACACATTATTTCGTAGGGAAGGATGCCATGTAGCGGAGAGCGTCCCGCTCTCCACTCCGATGTGGATGATGTGTCTGCTTCGCAGAATATGAAGGATGTGTCCACATCCCGTCTGGAACCTCCAGCGCCGTCATTTAGAGCGAAGCGAAGAATCCAGGATAAATATCAGTCCGAAGGACACATTTTTATTGTCCCGTTAGGGTAATAAGCTCGGTAGAATAAT
>WRIO01000194.1 GCA_009782695.1 Candidatus Cloacimonadota bacterium | reverse complement strand
TAAAATAAATGGTTCGGTGACGGGAGATTTCTTAAAACCTCTGCTTAAAAAGGTAAACTCGCACACCACCATGATATGTATTTAGATGAGCTAGCAGAGGTCACCAAAGAGGTTTTAAAGCAAAAAATAAACCTAAAAACAATACTGATAGACTTGTCTGTGATAAATAACTGCGGGTCGTCTGCTGTCGAGGACATAGGTATAATGTCTGCTATTGTCTCTTTTTACGCTCTTGAATTACAGAAAAGAGGACTAGAAATAAATGATATTTTCCGCAGTATGACTTTTATATTCGGGGTTAGTAACAACCTCTTTATGGAAATCTCTAAGCTCAGAGCAGCCAGATTTGTATTTTCAAAACTCGCTGAAGCCTTTGAGATAAAACCAGAAAACGCCAAAATGAGAATGCATGTTCGCACTTCAAGATACACAAAAACGCAATATGACCCTTGGGTAAACATCCTTCGCACCAGCACAGAAGCATTTTCAGCTATCATAGGAGGCTGTGACAGCTTAAATGTAACCCCTTATGATTGTGTAATAGGAAAAGAGGACGAGTTTTCTCGCAGGATAGCTCGCAATCAACAGTTAGTTTTGAAAGAGGAAACTCATCTAAACGCTGTGATAGACCCCGCTGGTGGCTCATATTATGTGGAGAGCCTGACGAATGAGATTATCCAAAAAAGTTGGGAATACTTTTTATCGATAGAAGATAAAGGTGGCTTGATAGAGTGCTTAAAAGACGGTTCAATTCAAAACAGAATTAATCAGACCCATGCAACTCGTTTAAAATATGCAGAGACAAGAAAGGACGCAGTAGTAGGGTCAACTACCTTTGCGAATTTAAATGAAAAGAAAATAGAAAAGACTGTGCCTTCCATCAAAAAGCCTGTGTCAAAGGGTAATAAAGAGGATGTTTTACCTAATGATTTTAATGGTCTTTTATCGGTCATCGACAAATACAGTATCGATAACTTCTGTGCTGCTAAACGCAGGAATACAGCTGTTTCTATCGAAATAGAAAAGCTAAAAAAGAGAAGATTGACCGAGACTTTTGAGGCTATCCGCGAAAAAGTGACAGCACTGCCAAAACCAATAGAAGTGTTTGTGGCAAATATCGGCAAGACTGTGAAAAACAAGCCTCGTGTAGATTTTGCTATCAGTTTCTTTGAGCCTTTTGGCTTTGTTTGTAACACGAATGACGGCTTTGAAAATGTCGATAATGCTGTGGCTGAAGTAGCAAAAAAGGCAGCTCAAGTGATAGTTCTCAGTAGCACTGACGATTTGTATCCCGAAGTTGTGCCTGCTTTTGCTAAAGCTCTAAAAGAGAAAGCACCAGAAAAAGTGCTTTGTTTAGCGGGTTATCCCAAAGAGCATATAGAGGCATTTACAAAGAGTGGCGTCGATTTTTATGTATATATGAGGGCGAATTTGGTCACGACAGTCACTGATGTTTTAGGCAAATTAGGGATAAATTAGGAGCTATTATGAAAAGAATATATAAAAACAGACAAGAGGGAAAGCTTTTTGGTGTGTGTGCAGGGTTTGGAGAGTTTTTGAACATTGACCCTGTGTTGGTGCGGATATTAACTATAGGGTTGACATTTCTTTCAGCTGGATGTGTGATTTTTATTTATATCATAGCCGCCCTGATTATGCCAGATAAAAAAGAAATATTTAGAGCAGAAATAGTAAATGATGAAGGAGATAGATAATGAGTGCAAGACCTGATTTCAGAAGAATAAATTTAAATGCAAAACAAACCAAAGTTTCGTATTCCGACTGGGTAAAAAGTGTGTCAGCAGACACAAAAGATAGATTTGAAGACATGATATGGCGAACAAATGAGAAAATAGATATCAAACCGCTTTACACCAAAGAGGATATAGAAAACTTGCAACACATAAAATACACAGCAGGGATACCACCATTTCTGCGAGGTCCTTATGCCACGATGTATTGTATGCGTCCTTGGACACTAAGGCAATATGCAGGATTTAGCACCGCAGAAGAGAGCAATGCCTTTTATCGCCGAAACCTCGCTGGTGGGCAAAAGGGGCTGTCCATAGCCTTTGATTTGGCTACTCACAGGGGATATGATTCCGACCACGAAAGGGTTGTGGGCGATGTGGGTAAAGCAGGTGTGGCTGTCGATTCTATCCTGGATATGAAAATACTTTTTGACCAGATTCCGCTCGACCAAATGTCAGTATCTATGACCATGAACGGAGCTGTTTTGCCGATATTAGCTTTTTATATAGTCGCCGCCGAAGAGCAAGGCGTTCCACTAGAAATGCTACAAGGCACTATTCAAAATGATATTCTAAAGGAATATATGGTTCGGAACACTTATATTTACCCCCCAGAACATTCTATGAAAATCATAGCCGATATATTTGAGTTCACCTCGCAAAAAATGCCGAAATTTAATTCTATCTCTATATCAGGGTATCACATGCAAGAAGCAGGTGCAACTGCTGATTTAGAAATGGCTTACACCATAGCAGACGGGCTGGAATATGTTCGTGCAGGCATAAAAGCAGGTATAAATATAGACGATTTTGCACCTCGTTTGTCTTTCTTTTGGGCAGAGGGTATGAACTACTTTATGGAGATAGCAAAGCTCCGTGCAGCTCGTGTAATTTGGGCAAAACTTATAAAAGATTTTAATCCAAAAGACCCTAAATCGATGGCACTACGAACTCATAGCCAGACATCGGGCTGGAGCTTAACCGAACAAGACCCTTATAACAACATCACTCGCACCTGTCTCGAAGCACTCGCAGCTACGCTTGGGCACACACAATCACTCCACACAAACTCACTCGATGAAGCGATAGCACTTCCGACAGACTTCTCTGCTCGTATTGCCCGTGAAACACAGCTTTATTTGGAACACGAAACAGGTATCTGCCGAGTAATAGACCCTTGGGCTGGCTCTTTTTATGTAGAAGCTCTCACTGGTGCTTTGCTAAAAAAAGGTTGGGAGAACATTCGCGAAATAGAAGAGCTTGGTGGTATGGCAAAAGCTATCGAAACAGGACTTCCCAAAATGAGAATAGAAGAAGCGGCTGCCAGAAGGCAAGCCCGTATAGATTCCAGTGCCGAAACTATCGTAGGCGTGAATAAATATCGACTAGAAAAAGAAGATCCGATAGAGATTTTACAAGTGGATAACACAGCTGTGCGAGAGGCTCAAATAAAGAGATTAAGCCAATTAAAAGCGGGCAGAGATTCTTCAAAAGTTACTCAAGCATTAGAAGCTATTACTAAAGCAGCTGAAACAAACTCAGGAAATTTGCTGGAACTGTCGATAAATGCAGCTCGTGAGCGTGCTAGTTTAGGGGAAATATCTATGGCTATGGAAAAGGTTTTTGGGAGGCACAAAGCAGTGATAAAGTCGATTTCAGGAGTGTATAGCTCGGAATATGCAAATTCAAGCGAAGTAGAAGAGGTTCGTGCGCTGACAGATCA
>WRIO01000193.1 GCA_009782695.1 Candidatus Cloacimonadota bacterium | reverse complement strand
CCTTCTCGTGAAAAAAGAAGGGGAGGACTTTTGCGAAAAATGTGAGTTGTAGTAGTATCCACTGATATTATCTATCAGAGGATCTACGAACCTTTACCATTTTGCGAGAAGACACATTTCTTTTACGTTTCCTCGCTTCACTTGGTTTTTCATAAGCTTGGTGCTTTTTTATATCTGAAAGAATTGCTGCTTTTTCGCATCTTTTTTTAAACCGTTTTAACGTGACTTCAAATGGTTCACTCTCTTTAGCTATAACTACTAACATATAATCACCTCCTTTCCGTAGATAAATTTATTAGATGTCATTTTTTTTTTTTAGCTTGTTTTGTCAAGACTTTTTTTGGTGGATTTGAAATACGTTCCAAACTGGAGTTTTTTTGCCGGATCCCACTAACGAACTTAGCAACACAGATCCTCTCCCTTTTTCATTTTGACTACATAATGAAATAAAAACTTATTTTTTGTGAGAATACAGACCTACTAACACAAAAACGAAAAAAGAGCCAAGACTCACCCTTGGCTCTTATAATCGTGGAAAATTTTAAGATACTTTGATCATTTCAACAAGATAAGCTTTTTGACCGAAGAAAAGTCCTCAGTCTTCAGTTGATAGAAATACACACCACTGCTGATAGGCTTACCAGAGTTGTCCGAACCATTCCAAGATACATTGTGTAAACCTGCATTTTGGAACTCCTCTACTAATGTTTTTACTTTTTGTCCCTTTATATTATAGATATCCAAACTAACTGAACCTGCTGTTTTTAGGGAATACTTAATAGTTGTAGAAGGGTTAAATGGGTTAGGGTAAGCGTCACCCAGGTAAGTGACATCTGGTAAAGTATCGTCAATCTCCGGAGTAGCCTCAGTGACAACTATATAGCTTTCTTTTGTCATAGAGCTTTCCCCATTCACAACTAAACGCACTGTATAGGTGCCTGGCACTGTGTAGGTGTGGATTGGGTTCTGCTCGAAAGAATTCGCGGAACCAGCTCCATAAAAAAACCAAGACCATGAGTCTGGTTCTCCCAAAGACAAATCTGTAAATTGAACAGTGAGAGGAGCGTCTCCTGATAAAGGAGTAGCCTCAAAGTCAGCAAAAGCCTGGATAAATTCATAAGCTCCCATATCGATAGTGCTACCCATCACGCGAGGATTCCCAGCTATGTCATAAAGGGGTAAATCAAAATAAGGAACATTGGTTGTCCCAGAATCTATTGCCATTGAACCTTCCATAAGGGTATAATCACCATCCCAGGAGGCAGTAAAAAGTGGGTATTCTTCCTCTTGATAAATGCAGGTTTCAGGATCGACCTTTGGTGGAAAAAGAGGGTTAGGCTGGGTATAAAAATCATAAAGTGTGTTAATAAACTGTATTTGGTCACTATCAGATTCTGATATTTTAACATTCCCATTTCCACAGAATACGCTATTGTAAATATGTAATGAACTAGCGGGATACACCTCTGAAAACAGCCATGGCCGGTTTACCCCATTTTGGTAAAATATAGAATTATCTGTTATCGTTGTGTTGCTCATAATGACATGTGCCCCACCATCCAAGTGAAAAATTCTCAAACTATAACCATACGAGTTTGGATTACTCCCATTGGATGTTTTATGGTTATTGTGTATCAGGATATTTGAAACATCATAACGAAAGAAATGATCATTATAACCAAAGCGAATTAAGGGATCCCATCTGTTAGTCCCATCTGGACGAGTTTCAGTTTGTTGGTTTTTTATCACGATATTTTCTATTGTAGTTTGACGAATCGCAGGATTAAGTGCACTACCCGTTATACCATCGAAAACTAAGTTTTTAAATAACCCAGTTACATTATTGGTATTGAACAAAACCTTTATTCCTCCAAAGCAGTTAACAAAAACACAATCTGTGATACTGACACCATTGGCACCATTTAGGTTTATCGATTCTTCCGTCCGATTACCGCTAGAATTATAGAGGGCGATATTATCTCTAAAAGTGATACCTGATATAGTATAGTTTTCACTGTCACTTAATGAAGTGATAAAGGTGGGTTGTGCTCCTTCAAAGAAGGTATCATCAACTCCTGCTCCTACCAGATTTACATTTGACCTCATTATGGCAGGAAACATACCCCGATGACCAAAATGATACACGCCAGGAGCAATGTAAATGTTTATGGGATCTGTTAGTTCCGGTGACACTAACAGATTTGCTAACCTGATTGATTGCATTGGCGAAGTAGGACTTAAACCGTCGTTCGAGTCGTTGCCGATAGCTGATACATATAAATCTTGGGTAACAAATTGATGAAAGTAATTGTCAACTTGAAAAGTGCAATCACCCGATATAAAACGAGGGGACTTTATGTTAATAGTGAATGTATCCAAGACAACCTGATATGTAATAGATTGACCGGATGGCCCTTCAAGCTTGATATCTTCAACAGAACCTCCGTTATTATGATAGACACTATTCTTATGAATGGGATCAAAGACATCAGAGTTATTTGTGCGCAATATTATCCCTCCGACTCCAGTTCGAGATGAGTTGTTTTTAATTATATTTCCAGAAAGAGTGGGATTACAATATATATGGTTAGTGTAACCAGGCGTAGCCACATATCCAGTTGCATAGATCCCTCCAGCAAGAGTATCACCCCTATTTTCTGTGATGATACAGTTAGAAATAGTAGGACTAGACCCCCAAATGTGTATGCCACTGTGCCCCCTTGTTATGGTAAAACCATTTAAAACAGCATCTTGGCAAAACTCACCCCCTTCTGGTGGCAGTACTCCCCCAGATAGTTCAAAGAATTTAACCATATACCCTGAACCAGACCCATTTATAACGGTGTTAACAATGTGTTCTCGATTATTTGATATATAAAACAGACTAGATATAAAAATATCTTTTCCATTGTAATGTATATTTTCATAATAAATTCCTGGATAAACGATAATAGAATCACCAGCTGCTTCTGCTGTGTCTATTGCTTCTTGTATACCTGTGAAGTCACCAGTTCCATCGGTTTTGACTGTGAATGTTGCGGTATAAAGTAAAGAATAATAACATATCGCAATGATTAATAAAACTAATTTTGTTTTCATGATTTCCTCCTAAAAGGAGAGAGCGGAATTGGTTTGAGCTGTTAAAAAGGATGATATCAAAAGAAAAGCTAGAATGATACACATACTTTTTACATTGGTCGTAATAGAACTGTTTTTACTTTTAGGGCAGTTCGCACCCTTTTTAAATACATAACTCTGATTACTCATAAGGTAATCCTCCTTTTATTTTACGATACTTTGTGTAGTATCGATACTATATCTAGTGCAAATTAAAGAATGAAATATATCAGTGCCAAAAAATCATATAGCCCATATTTTGTCAAGATATTTTTTTGAGTTTTTACTTTTTTTTCTAGAGATTAAAGATGATATTTTCAAAGATAGCTTATGGGAATAAAAAGAATTTCAGAGACGGAACCAGATATATTAA
>WRIO01000192.1 GCA_009782695.1 Candidatus Cloacimonadota bacterium | reverse complement strand
TTGCACCCGCAGTAAATTGTCTATCGGCAACGATATCATTTGTGATGATAGTGCCATCACCTCCTGCTGGCGGTTCTAGCTCTGTTTGGTAAGTCCAGTAGTTGTTGAAACCCAAGTTTGTCGGGGTAGCATTAGTTGCAGAAGTCGGTACCATAACGACTCGCCAAAAATATGTCGTAGGTGATCCGGTTTCACTATATAGCAAATCAATAGGTGGATACCACTCTGTATCTTGTATATCTGTATAGTAAACTTTAGTTATGTCGTTTATATTTGAAGGGTTATCTCCAGACCCTACTGGATAGGTACCAGTAACAAAAGGTGTCGGGCTAAGTGAGATACTAAATCTATAAGATGTGTTTCCATCTAAGACACCAGACACTGCTTCTGTCCAGGCAAAACGGGGTGCAATAGATCCAGCACCTGTGTTATTTGCTGGCTCTGACAGATACCAAGGATTGTAAGATTGAGCTTTTATATTTGCGAGTGCTAGGTACGGATCTGTTGAATAATCAAAAGCAACGAACCTAACCCAATTGTTATCTACATTCGCTGTGTCATATTTAAATTTGATAGTACGATCTACAGGGTCAGTTTTATCTCCCAAATAAACATTATATGCTGCAGCACTTCCTATTAATACAACCATACCAACAGGGTCACTACTAGAAATGACTCTGACATAAGCCGGAGTAGCACCGGGAGTTGTAAAACCTATAGGTTCGTTTACTGCATATTCGTTCGCTGGAGTTAAATTATTTCTGTTTAAAACAACAGCTGATGCTATGTTACTAACAGGGAATCCCCCTGCCATCCATAATATGTTTCTTTCTACAGTGATAGGTTCTTCGTCTATGTATATGTGTAAAAGCGCAGGTGGGTATGCTAAAGAACTGCTATATCCTTCGCCATATAATAACTCATTTAAATCTTGGATATCGACCGACTGCGAATATGCACCACTGCCATCTGCATATAGTAAAAACTCAAGTTTTTGGGTAGGATCTTGTAGGTTTTCTACGATGAGCTTTCTGGATGCTCCTTCATCAGCTATATCAGCTGGTGCAGGTCCCGTTGCAAACGAGATATCCCAATAAGTGTTGACGGGGATTGATTCGTAAAAATTCGTAACTGGAGTTGGGGTAGCGACTTGCGAAACCACTAAAATACCGTTAGGTCCATGGCTGGAGTCGATAGTCCCTGCTGATATGTCTGGGATAACTATTTGAGCAAATCCATTTTGATATTGAATAGTGACCAAATCGTTATTTGTTATGTATATGGTGTCATCATCTGGTCCAGGGACAGGAGCTGCATCAAATGTGATTTCCTTTTTCAAAACTACTTTCCGAGCTGAAAAAACAAAACTAGAGTCATCAGCATCATCGGGTAACAAGTAGTCCATAAAGAATTTATTCTTTATACCTTCATAAGGCGTAGGAGACAAGTAGGAAAGTTCCACCTTTGAGGTAACATAGCCGGGAGTCACAAAATCTTCAAACTCGTCTGTGAGCATATAGTAAGTGATATCATCACCTGTTGCCACTGGATGATATTGTGGTAAGTCTACCCAATCAGAAGGAGATGCTTCATATCTATACTTTTCACCTAAAACCACTAATGGTTTTGTAGTGTAAAGAGGTAAGGTAAAAGTAGCGCCATTTCCGCCTAACTTTGTGATGGTGATTTCATATGTAGTGTTATACTTTAAAATCTCATTTAGTTTGGTAAAAGTGTTTGCATCAGGGTCGGTAGGTAAGATAGGTGCAGGTATAGTAAGGGAATACTCTGCTGCTGTCAGGTCATTTGCTTCTTTCCAGGCAATAGTATAGCCACCTCTAAAACCTGCTTCATTCTCTGTCCACTTTATATAAGGTAGCACAGAAGGTTTTGGTGTGCGGAACGAGGCTACAGGTGAGTCTTGCAGATCAACAGCTAAAAGATATGACTGCTTGATGTCTAATCTCACTTGCCAATAGTATTCTGTATCGTATTCCAAGGCGTCCATACCTATCATCGCTTTAGTGATAAGTGTAACGGGTCCTGGGGGAACATCGTATTTTTTAGTAGTGGTGGGAGTGAATTCTGCTGTAGTACTTAAATAAAGTTCATACATGCTTGGGGTTCTCAATTCAGAAAAATGACTCCATATTAGTACGCCTGCATCCCATGAATATTGTTTATGGGTAAATGATAGCGTAGGTGTATTATCTAGAGAAGTGCCGATGTCAGGATTGTTAGCAGGAATGAGCTCGATATAGATTCCGGGTTCAGTAATGGCAGCCCAACTGCTAAAAACGAGCGTAATGAGTAACGCTGTTAATAATAAGTATTTTTTCATTTTTTATCCTCCTTTTTTTAAGATTGTAATGATTACTTATTTTTCTTTTTCACCAGTGGTATATTGGTTTTAGGAGGTATGAAATATTTACCCCCACATAAAAAACTTCTTTTTCCACTGGAGCTTTTTGTAAAAGCGTGCCTGTCTTTTTTTTTTGGCTTTTGCTTTTACCTTGTCTGATTTTGCGAATTGCTACTCATCTAATATTTTGCGGATTTAGTAGCATTTTATGTAATAACCGAACCTTTGCCCTCGCGTTCAGACCTATAAAACTGTTTTTGTGTAAAAAGAAAATACAATCGTCACTGCACTTTCCCCCGTAAGCTATACTCACACCATTACTATTGCCTCCTTTGGGGTAATATTTTTTATTTGAAACTTTACTTTTTCATCTCCCTAGCAAAACTGTGTCCCCGCTGCTATAGTGGTGACAGCTCTGCCGTATAAGCCTATGGCGACTATCTACTGCCCCAAATAGATGCCGCTACTTTACTTTATCTCTTTTTTATTATCGGAAGATTAATAGAGGTACTTTAATCTTTTTTGCATTCCCTGTATGGAATGTATCTTTTATGAGTGCTATCCCTGCTTTTGAAAGGCTATTTTTACTAATATACCTTATCAATGCCAATTTATTATATAGTGTTTTTTTGTCAAGAGTTTTTTTTTATTTTTTTTTATGTCGTAGGGAACAGCCTGTCGCAGTGAACATCGTTCCGAAAAATATCGTAGGGAAGGCAACCCTTTGCCTTCCGCCACATCCGTGCGAAGCACACTTTAAATTTCCCGTAGGGAATACAGCTCGGTAGAATGGATGCATATATTAAAAAAACCTCATCCCGTAGGGATGTAACATCATATTGATAACAACGCCATTTTGTTAAATCCCTACGGGATAGGGTGGTGTCCTGCGGACGGACTTAGTCAAATTAGGAATTAGGAATGGCTTGGTGTCCTGCGGATGATATATTTTTCTAACCACCCCGTCCACCAACTTCATTGGTAATAACAAATGACAAAATACCAATGACTTGTTATTTGTCCCTTGTTACTTGTCATTATTTATAGTCCCCCCCTCCAAATTGGATGGGAACTTATATCGTCCGAAGGACACCATATTTCTAATTTCTATTTCTAATTCTTAATTTTTAT
>WRIO01000191.1 GCA_009782695.1 Candidatus Cloacimonadota bacterium | reverse complement strand
GTTTTGTCTGCGTCTTTGTTTGTGCTGTGCCCTGCGGGATTTTTTGGGAAACTATATTTGTCTGGCTTGCCAAAAAGCCGCTTGTCTTTGCCCAGCCTCTGCCAAGCTTGATTTACACCGCACCAGCCGAGACAGTGATGCTTAGCTTAAAAATAGCCTTTGTAGGTGGTTTTGTCCTGGCGTGTCCCTTTATATTTTGGAGACTGTGGCTTTTTATAGCTCCTGCATTATATTCGAGAGAAAAAAGGGTGATATTCAGGTTAGTGTTTTTTACGACTATCTGCTTCTTATCGGGGTTTATGTTCTGTTATGCTATGTTCCCTTTTATGCTTAAGTTCCTCACGGGCTTTGCAGGGGACACCATCGAGCCGATGTTTAAGATAGACGAATATATCGGCTTTTTGCTAAAAATGAGCTTTTCCTTTGGTTGTGTGTTTGAGCTACCTGTTCTGGCTTTTGTCCTGACAAAATTCGGGGTCATAGACCACCGCTTTTTGCTAAAATATTTTCGGTATATCATCGTGGCTATCTTTATCCTTGCCGCCTGTATCACTCCACCTGATATCCTGTCGCAAGTAGTAGTGGCTGTCCCGCTGCTGTTGCTCTATTCAGTGAGCATTTTTGTAGCTTTTGTAAATAAGCCAAAAGGTTCGGCATGAGCTTTGGCATCAGTTTATCCGAATTTTTGCTAATAATAGCCGTGATGATAGTCTTTATCTCACCAAAAGACTTACCGAAAATAGTCCGCACAGCTGTAAAAATGGTCAAGAAATTAAATGTGAAGATAAGAGAGATTATGGACAGGTTTGAGTGAAAAGGTTATTAATATAACAATGATATATTTTGAAGGTTGCGGGCGGGTTTTAATTCCCCTCCAAATTGGATCGGAATTGCGCATCGTCCGATACAAACCTTTGTCGTCATTCTGAACGAAGTGAAGAATCCAGGATATTTACATCAGGGCGAAGCACACAAATATACCACGAATGTGGTAATAGCTTAATAGAAAATAACCTACCACAATGACTTCACCCCGAAGGGGTCGATACAAAGACTTATGATACAGGAGTAGTAAATATCAGATTAGATAATTTTTGTCTAACACTTTCTGCAAGCGACCCATAAGCCCGTCTTAGTGCTACATTCGGATTAACCGCTCCTTCTCGCTCTGCTTTTAAACTATATTTCGTTACAACACTATTATTTGTTTTAAATTCTATAGTTATCGACGGATAATACATAATACCAATATCTGCTTTTGTTTCATTTAAGTCCACTGTGACACGACATTTTGTAGCCGAATGATCAACAGTGTTAAACCTCATTAATTGAAATACTTCAGTAAACGCATCAATCAAAATATTTTCAAAATCATTAGAGATTTCTATAGAAATGTCAGACACTGTCGGTTTCATCTGTGCTATATCATTAAGCATTGAATATAAATTATCTGTTTTGCTTTTTAATCTGATGTCAAAAAGAACCTGTCCAAAGATAAATGAATTTTGAAACTCTGAATTTTGAACATAACCTTGAATTTTTGATATTTTCACAAACTTATTAAAACCATTATTTTCAGATTTAATGTCTTTATACTGTCTTTCAACTTCATTATATTTTTCGTTTAAAACAGGTTCAAAAAGTTTCCAGGCTTCATTGATTTCAATGTATGCTACTGTGCTATATACTCCTGTTTTTTTATCATAAAAAGCATCACTGGCAAATCGCACTCCGAACAGCTGCATTTGTGAAGATATTATCACTTCTCTTTCAATTTGAAGCTTTGATTCTAAACTATTATTTGTCTCTATATATTGCTCATTTTGCTTAGAATAAGTGGTTACCTGACTGCTAAAATACTGGGAAATTTCGTTTATAGCGTTCGTTTGAGCAGCTTCAATTGTTTCTCCTTTACCTTGCATAGCAATATTACCATTTCTTGGAAATTGATTTTGAAAAGCTGTATCAGATGCCGACCAGTGATTAACAGAAGGCACAGAAGCACAGGATAAAATAAGCAGCAGGATAAAGGAGTATAAAATCTTACTCATTTCTTTATATCCCAAGATTTCCAATCAAGATTCGAATCTGATTGATACCCAATATATATCTTATTTGCAAGAAAATATTGAGAACTCTTTGTCATTTTGGCTGCTATTACATCATCATCTTTATAAAAATTGTTTACAGGTATAGCTTGAATACGCAAATCGCCTTTTTTATAGTCTTTTACTGGAGTGCCGTTAATTGAGGTGACCTCAAACCTTAAATTATCGGTGATTTCAAATGCAGGGACATTTTTGAAAGCAAAACTCTTATTGACAAGAGGATATTCCTCCTCTTCCTTAAAATAATCAGAGCGAATACGATAATAGAATCTATTAGTTTTAGATTCCCAAAGATAATAATTACACGACAAAGAGACGGTTGGTCTGTGAATGACTATGTTTTTACTGTTATAAAGAGATATTGCCAAATCATATTTCTTTGTAATATTTTGATAATTTGTAAACTTAGAAACTGAGGTCATAGGCCAGTTAGATAGCCCCCATTCTTTAGCGTTTTTTGTTGCTTGCAGTCCATCATAAACAGCTTGCAATGTCTTTTCGATAGGCTCTATCCACCTCATATCAGGGTAAAAGAAAAAATTGTGAAAGTCCAAATCTACTGTTTCATTTTGATAATTAACATTTCCTTGAGTCACATCAGCAGAATATAGTAGTGTGTGCAAAAGAGGAGTGTTGGTAAAGAAGTCTGATAAAAACTTTTCTGTTTCCTCAAGCTTAGCCACCCAATCTCTTCGCCATAATATTGCATTCTGAACATTTGAACCTATGCTACCACTGGAAATATCACGCGAGATAACATTCGAACGATTGACTGCTTCCGCAAGGGAAGGGTCATAAGCTGATGCTAAAAAGTAATAATTTAGTGCCGTCACTTCTGTGCCTGACCGCTGGGCTGTAATACCTCTTGCCAGCGATTCCAAAGCATTAATTTGGCTATTTGTAGCTGCCCCTGATAGCTCATTTTTTGCTATTGTGCTGAGCGACACTCCCATTTGGGTTAGCAAATCAAGTGAGGCTCGCTTTATCCCATATAGATTATCCATCTGCGCAAGAGTAATACTGCTTATATGTGACGCTCTGGTCGTTCCCCCTGTTTGACTGCTAGTGCTTACTATGCTGAGCTGAAGCGAAAAACCTGATGATGTTTTTGGTAATAGTCCCCGTTAAAGTAAAGTCCACACTTGCCAGCTGACCTAACCGGACATAGTTTGCATCACTTGTATATATTTCGCTTTCTGCATGCTGTAATACCTTCTCTAATGTCTGTAAATCAACTATGCCATAGTCTGTATGTTTATTAAAATCACTAACTATAGATTGTTGAACTATAAATCTGAGATAATCCTGCTCCTCAGACAAGCCTTTACCATCAGGGATTAGGATAGCTATCCTTTGCTGTGCTGATAGCGTGGTTATGATAATTATTGATATGATAAATAGTATTATTCTTTTC
>WRIO01000190.1 GCA_009782695.1 Candidatus Cloacimonadota bacterium | reverse complement strand
GTATCTGGTTTCCGTCTTTAGCAGTTTCGATAGTGATGTTTGGCATATTTAGGCTTTGTATCGGGGGTGGCTTTGCAGGTGGTTTTTCATGATAAATGCTGCGTCTGCGTGGGTGTATATCTGTGTGGTTTTGACAGAAGTGTGCCCCAGCAGCTCTTGTATCACCCGCAGGTTCACGCCACCTTTTAGTAGATGGGTAGCAAAGGAGTGACGAAAAGTGTGAGGAGTGATTTTGCCTGTCATACCGTGTTCGAGCACTGCTTTGTGAATGATTTTCCACAAGCCCATGCGAGAGAAACCATTCCCGTCTTTGTTTAAAAATAGATTATCTGCTTTTTTGTAGTAATGGGGACGGCTTTTACTGATATAGGTTTTTAGCATTTCCGATATATAATCGGACATCGGCAGCGTGCGTTGTTTGTTGCCTTTTCCTAGCACTAATATCGAATTTATATCGAAAAAAAGGCTGTGCATAGTGAGGTTTATCAGCTCAGATATCCGCATACCTGTGCTGTATAGCAGTTCTAGAATAGTGATATTCCGTATATCTTGCGGGGTTTCGGTTGGATAGTTGTCCAGTAGCTCCAGCATATCTTCTTGGGAGACTGCATCTGGAAAATGATATTCAAAATGAACCGTGGGCACCTTCTCAAAATCGATAAAAGCAGGATAATTATTTTCCTCTAAAAAAGTAAAAAAAGACACAAAAGCAGACCTTTTTCGTGATACTGTGGCAGGGGTGATTTTGTCCCTTCGCAGGTCAGCTAAATAGGCAGATATGTCTTGTTCATTGACATTGAAGATAGATTTATCGAGTGTCTCACTAAACAGTTTAATATCAGAAACATAGCTATCCACAGTTTTTTTGGAAAGCCCATGAGAAGACATCATCACCAGAGTATATTCGTTGGTGATAGTCTGTAAGCTTTTGGGGTTTAGTAGCTTCATCTCTGCCATTTATACACCACAAAAAGACTGTCGGATAATGATATCCCACACCCCGTCTGCTTCGCAGCCACCCCTCTCCATAGGAGCGGGGAAAAATAATCTATACATCATTGGAGTTGTAATTCGGTGCTTCTTTCGTGATCTGCACATCGTGTGGGTGGCTTTCTTTTAAGCCAGCAGGAGTGATCTCTACGAACTGGGCATTCTTCCGCAGAGCATTGATAGTGGCAGCGCCGCAATATCCCATACCCGAACGCAGTCCGCCGAGTAGCTGATAGATATAGTCTTTTACAGGTCCACGGTAAGGCACCATACCCTCGATACCCTCGGCAACTAATTTGTTGTGTTCATCTGTGTTCTCTTGAAAATATCTATCTTTTGAGCCTTTTTTCATAGCTGCTATAGAACCCATACCTCTGTAAAGCTTAAATCGGCGTCCATTATAAAGCACATATTCGCCAGGGCTTTCGTCTGTGCCTGCCAAAAGATTCCCAAGCATCACTGTATTCGCTCCAGCGGCGATAGCTTTCACTATATCGCCAGAATACTTGATACCGCCGTCCGCTATGATAGGCACGCCTGCCTTCTCACTGACTTCGACCACATCCATGATAGCTGTAATCTGTGGCACGCCTACGCCTGCTATCACTCGTGTAGTGCAGATAGAGCCGGGACCGATACCCACCTTCATACCATCGACACCAGCATCTATCAGTGTCTTGGCTGCTTCGGTGGTGGCTATATTACCTGCGATGATCTCGACATCGACCTTTTTCTTTATCTTTGTGATAGCCTTTAAAATATTGGTGTGGTGACCGTGGGCTGTGTCTATTACTAGGACATCTACCCCTTTTTGAACTAGCTCCACAGCTCTTTCTAAATAGTCACCAGTCACACCTACAGCAGCTCCGACGAGAAGCCGACCTTGCATATCGACAGTCGCATTTGGGTAAGTAATCTTGTTTAATATATCCTTCACTGTGATCATCCCCACCAGCTCTCCCTTTGAATTTACCAGAGGTAGCTTTTCGATACGGTAAGTGTGTAGTATAGCTTTAGCTTCGTCGAGGCTAACAGTCGGCTTGGCTGTAATCAGCTTGTCGGCACAAGTCATCACCTCGCTGACTTTTCTCTTTTTGTCAGTCTCAAAACGCAGGTCACGATTTGTCAATATCCCCACTAACTTTTTGTCTTTCACCACTGGAAAACCTGCGATTTTATAAAGCTCGATTTTTTCAAAGGCGTTCCCGATAGTGTCATCCGGCGACAGTGTATAAGGGCTTTTCACCACGCCTGACTCAAACCGCTTTACATCGGATACATTTTCTGCCTGCTCTTCTATGCTCAAGTTCTTGTGGATGATGCCTATACCACCTTCTCTTGCCATAGATATCGCCATATCATACTCGGTCACAGTATCCATAGCTGCTGAAACTATGGGGATATTTAATTTGATTTTTTTGGTTAAATTTGTTTTGGTGCATACTTCGGAAGGTGTGACTCCTGACTTTGCAGGTAGTAATAATAAATCATCGTAAGTGTATGCTTTTTTCAGTATTTTCTTTGCCATAGAAACCACCTTTTTACTTTTTTACCAAAAAAAAAATCATTCGATTTTTGTCAAGCAGAATTTATAAAAGAGAAAACTCCGAAAATAGCAAGAATAAATATAGTCCCACTTAGAACAATCCTCCTCCAAACTCGACTAAGAAATCTCAAAATGGGAGAAAATAACTTCTGGGAAAATTCTCGTAAATTTATCTCATATCACCTTATTTTATAATATGTTTGAGGGAGAAGAAAGCAAAAACGCTTGGACAAGGTCTGACCTAGTCCAAGCGTTTTTGCTTTCTCTTTCTTTTAACGTATTGTGATATATAGAGTTACAAAGATATTTTTTGAGAATTTTGCCAAACATTATTTTTAATAAGGTTAAAAACTTTCGGTTGACAAAAAATAGCTTTTTGGTAAAGTGGCGAGAGTAAATATTTTGTAAAAAAGGATGTTATTATGAAAAAGTTTTTTATTGTATTTTTTGTATTCATAGCATTTCAGGTTTCGGCTCAAACTCAAAAAACTTTTAATACAGCCGATAATGTTGTCGGCGCGGGGATTGAGTTTGGCGGTAAAATATATTCCGACAGCGATTGGAAAGGCTTTACTCATACGCCTGTCTTTTTTGTAAATTATGAACACTGCGTATCTTCGGTTTGGGATTATCAAACTTCAATAGGCGTCGGAGGCGTGCTGGGATTATCGTCTGCCAAGTCAAAAACAGACGACCGTAAAATCGTCTGTACAATCATCGGGCTTCGCCTCTCGCTGCATTATGCGCTTGTTAAAAAACTCGACACTTACGGCGGATTGATGGCAGGATACAAAATCGCGTCGGCAGAATTTTCAGAATATAAAGGCAAATCGGAGCTTATTCCCGACCTTTTTCTGGGGGCGCGTTATTACCTTGCAGACAACTTTGCAGTTTTCGGAGAAGCCGGTATTCTCTTCTTTGGCGGCAATGCAGGTATTTCTTTAAAATTTTGATTAAACGGGCATATCATAATACTTATTTTGGAAAACGAT
>WRIO01000189.1 GCA_009782695.1 Candidatus Cloacimonadota bacterium | reverse complement strand
TCTATGAAAATCGATCCTTTATTTGCTAATTCTATCTTACCCTTTTTAATCTGGCAGTTTTGAGCATCGAGCATATTTTTTTCCCCAAAAAGCTCTAGTTCCAATAAATCAGGTGTAGTAGAATTTGTGTGAACGATGATAAATGGTTTATCTGTTCTCTGACTATGATGATGTATAGCATAAGCTAACAGCTCTTTTCCAGTTCCATTTTCACCATATATAAAAAAGCATTTGGTAAATTTCCGTAGATTCTTTACTTGCTCCATAGTATGCTTAAAAATTTGGCTTTCACCTATCATCCTATATTTTTCTTCTGTATTACTCTTTATTCGGTTATGCTCGTAGTTCAGAAGTAGGTAGTTTATAGCATTCTTTATCGTTACTCTCACTTTTACCACATTCAATGGTTTTTCTATAAAGTCAAAAGCACCCTTTTTTATATCTCTTAGTGCTTCTTGAGTGCCATTTATTCCAGCAAGCATAATAAATGGTATATAAGTATCTGTTTTAGTAAACTGATGAAAGAAAACAAATTCATTTTCAAAATTCAATTTTACATCTAATAATATCAAGTCTGGAGTCCAATTTTCTATAGTATTTATCGCTTCTTTACAAGAGTTTACCCATTTCACTATATAACCTTCATCATCTAGAATATATTTTAAACTAATGCAAATATTTCTTTCGTCGTCGATTATTAATATTTTCAATCGGGTTATCTCCTTGTTTGAATTTTCTATTTTCGCTGTTTTGCTTTGGGTGTGACACATGTCCCGATAGCAGTGCATACCACTATCGGCTCGTCTAGTACATCGGCTGCTGAATCATTTATATCAGAACGAGGTACTATCACTTTTTTTGCTATAAATTCCATCTTTCGAGAAGAGTTGCCCACTGCAATGATCTGTCCTTCTGCTTCGATATAATCCCCTGCATATACAGGTGCTTTAAATTCTACTTTCTCATAGCCAGCAAAAAGACCTTCGTCACCGTCGTTACGAATAAGTAGTTCTGTAGCTATATCGCCAAATAGTTGGAGCATCCTAGCACCATCTACCAAGTTTCCTCCGTAATGGGCGTCTGCTGAACTCATTCTGAGGCGAATCATTGATTTTTCCATATTTTTATCCTCTTATTTATGTATAGATAGTTAAATGAAACTTAAAAGAATCTATCTAAGGTTTTTGGGTCTTTTGTCTATCACTTTTGCTTTCTTTTTTTGAGCATTATACCAGTCGTCAAAATACTCTTTTTTGTCGATATTTTGCATAGCTATTATTATTTTCTCTCTTTCATCCGGAGTAGAAGGTGTAATTTTTTTTTGATATTTACTCTTAACAACAGCAAAAAATGCAGATGAGTCATCGCTATAGACATTGGTTGATTCTTCAACATTGGTTTGAATAGCTTCCTTTACGAACTTGGAGGGTAACTCATTATTTTTGATATCAATAACTATTGGCTTGACCAGAGGAACGATAGAAGAGGCACGCTTCTTGTAAAGTTCAGCTTCATTCGTAGCTTGGATTAGTAATTTTTCATTGGTTAATGTCTCTACTATTTCATCCATTACTGCATAGAGTGATTTAAAATACCCCATAGTTTTCTTTTCTATTTGAAAAATAATATAGCAATCGCTATCGGGAACTCTGATAGGGTTATATATAGCCTTTTCAGGCAATTTCGCTAGTTCCATCAAGACATTCGTAATATCACCAATCCCTTCGATATAATTATTTCTAGTATTCATTTTTTCTTTTTGAAATACAGTCAATGATAGCTCTGAGGCTGCTCTTTGGAAACCTAACATATTTTGAATGTCTAAAAAAGTCATTATGGTTTTTTTATTGTCTTCTATCGTGTTTCGAGATAATTTAATATCTATTTTGATGATGCTTGGCTTTATCATGTTTGGTGTCTTATCTTCGACCTTATATATCCACCAAGCATTATCGTAAAAGCAAGGTCGCAATACTTGGTTGACTGGTGTCTGTCGCAGTGTCTCTGCTATAAAATCTGGAAACTCGTCATATTCCATAAACCCCATTATCCCATGTAACCTACCAAAAGGCTGAGCAGAATGTATATTTGCTATATGCTGGAAATTTACGCCATTTTTTAGCTCATTATATAGAGAATCTGCTTTTACCCATGCAAAGTTTTTGTCCTTTTCAGAAGGTTGCAACCCGATAGAAACCCAGTTAATATCAAGCTCTGTCTCTACATAATAATTAAGCCTGTTAGCTGAATAGTAGTCCTCTATCTCTTCATCTGTTATATTAACTTTATTTTTGGGTATATGTTTTTGGTAGAATACATAAAGATTTGCAGCAACACTTGTATTTTCCATTTCGATATAATTGTTTATCTCTTTATCTGTAAAGGTTCTCTGTGAAACTATAGCATTTTCGAGCTTTTTACGGGGAATGTATGTCGACAAATAAAAGTTTTTAATACTTATTAGGTTTTCAGGGGTATCGTTATTTAATGAGCTGTAATATCTCTCATAATCAAACTCGTTATAGTCATTTCTGAAGCGTGGCGACTCGTATAAAGAAGGTGGGATATTAGTCCGCAATGAGTCTAAAACTTCACGGGGACTAACTGAAATATTGTATTTCTTATATAAACCGAGAAGGATATTACCTTCCACAAACCTTTTCCAAGTATCATTAGCGATTTGTTTCTTTTGTTGCTCATCTGGTGAGAAATTATTCTCCTTTTGAAACTCTTCGAGGTTATTCATATAAAGATTGATAAAACTCTCGCTTTTGATAGGTTCTTTATTTACACTTCCGTAATATTCTTTGTTAGTAGCACAAGAGTTTATGAAAACTATTAGGAATATCAAGGAGTAGGATTTGAATTTTGTATAAAAAATTTTCATATTTAGCTATCTTTTGTACTTTTAATTGTCAAGCAGTCTTTTTAAGTGTTCTAGACGGAAGGGTTTTGTAATGCAGTCGGCTGCACCATTTTCGATAAAGTCTCGAACCATAGATTCTTGCAAGAGACCGCTTGCGATGATCACAGGTAGATTTGGTCGTAACGCTTTAATCTTTTTCAACAAATGTAAACCATCCATTTTAGGCATAATTCTGTCTATGATAGCTAGAGTGATTTCTGGATGAGCTTGCAAGATTTCCAACCCATTGATCCCATTATTTGTAGAAAAAACTTGGTTTCCTAGTTCCTCCAATAATGCGACACCTATTTCCAGGACAATCTCTTCATCGTCGACGAGTAAAATCTTATGAGTTTTAGTGATGGCAGTCTCTATTTTCTTACTGCTTACTGTCACTTCCTGTTTAACCCAAGGTAACAATATTTTAAAGGTAGTTCCTTCGCCAACTTTAGAAGTAAAGGTCATGTATCCTTTATAGCTCTCGATGATAGATTTAGAAGTGCTTAACCCTAGTCCGGTACCTTTTCCTTTTTCTTTTGTTGTAAAGAAAGCTTCGAATATTGTTTGCTGGACATTTTCAGGTATTCCCATACCAGTGTCACTTATTTCTATCAAAGAATAGTTTCTGTTCTCTGCCTCTGCCCA
>WRIO01000188.1 GCA_009782695.1 Candidatus Cloacimonadota bacterium | reverse complement strand
CCCAACCTCCCCTGCTGCATATACTGGAACTATAAATATACCGGAAATAGAGTCAGATTTTGGGGAGATACCTGCTTTTGTCTTTCCTGAATATGACCTAGCTGGAAATCCGATGGTCGTGAATGGTCTGATTAGTAGAGGGGCATATCAAATGGAAGGAAGTACATCTATAACCCCTGATGACGGTTTGTTGCCATTGCAATCAAAACTCACTGGGAACTATCCAAACCCCTTTAACCCTGAGACGACTATTAGTTTTTATACAGTAGAAAAGGGAATTGTGAGGCTTGAGATATATAATATTAAGGGTCAGAAAATTAAAACCCTCACAGACGAGTTTTATGAAGCAGGTGAACATAAAGTCGTTTGGAATGGAGTGGATGAAAATGATAAAGCAGTAAGTAGCGGTATATACTTTTCAAGGCTGACAGGCGATGGCTTTACCTCGGTTATGAAAATGGTGCTTATGAAGTAATATCGGGATTTTTCTATAAAAGCAGCTAGCAGAGCTAGGATTTATCCCAGCTCTGCTTTTACTTATGTTTCTCCAGTTTCGTTGGGAAAGTGGCTCTGTAGACATGGGTTCAACAATACAATCCAACAACTCGTAGGGAGGTAACATCAATATGCAGCCAGCATCATTTTATTCTATCCCTCCCGAATTTTTGCTGGGTCTGGGCTATGATGTAGTAGCTGTAAATATTGCCTTCGGTCATTTTAACTATAACTCACAAAAAACACAGCTACCCAGAAAAAAGATACCGATAAAAGCCTTTGGTATCGATTTACACCTATGGTATGATCTGAGCATCTAAACCTTTTATCTTACAGCGCCTCGTCAAATGTCCATTCCTTACCCATTCAAACACAGAGTTTCCTAAATGCGTAGAGATATCTTCTAGCGTCTCTATTTGATGCACTTGCCTGCCGATACCTTGTATAAAAATATTTATACTCTTTACATTTCCTTTTCTTTTGGGACGAAATTTATTCTCTATTTTTGCATATTGCTGGAAATTTTCCTTTACAGGTAAAGGTAAAATAGTCCATAAAAAAACTATGTTCGACATATAAGTTCCCCATATTTCATTTCTTATGGTTACTTTTTTGTCTGCACATCCCCTAGCATAATATGTCTCCTCATTTTTATGAGAAACACACACGATTTTTTCAAAAGGCACTTTCCCTGATAACATCTTTATCAAGGGATTTTTACCCAAAAAGCAAAGCCTGCTTTCCCCTGTCGCACAAGTCTCTTGTAGCTGTCTGCATTGCTGATAAAATTTACAGCGTTTTTCATCTAATTTTCTCATTTTTTTCTCCTGTTACCTAATAAAGATTTACAAATCCTGCTCTTTGAAAACTTTTGCTAAAAAATTTAAAATCCCGATTTGTATCGTCTTATTTTATAATGTTATAAAGGCAGGAACAAGCAAATTCCACCGGAGCATCTCACACCTCGTCCGATGAAACCTGCTTTCCCCTTGTAATATCCTATTGTATAGTATGCAGTTACAAAAATAATTTGAAAAAAAATGCCAGAAGTTGTAAAATACTTTTATATTTTTCGTAGGGAAGGATTACCCAAGCCTTCCGCCACATCCGTGCGTAGCAATCCGATAATTCCCCACCAATTTGGAGGGGTGTCAACTTGTTGACGGAGTAGTTTGACGAATTTCCTTTGCGCGAAGCACACCGTCTTTTCCCCGTCCCCCGGGAAGGGGTGGCAATATAAAAATGACAAGGTTCAAAAGACAAATTACAAGTCATTGGTATCTTGTCTTTTGTAATTTCCAACGAAGTTGGATGACGGGGCAGGGGCTTTTCACATAAAAAAAAGGTGGGTTTCCCCACCTTTTCAAAAACAGCTGTTCCCTATTTCATCAGCACCATTTTTTTTGTTGCTGTGAAATGATCTGTTGTCATGCGATAAAAGTAGATCCCACTTGCCACATCTTTTTCTTTGTCGTCTTTTCCGTGCCAAACCACAGAATGATTGCCTTTGAGCATAAATTCATTTGTCAGTGTTCTTACCTTTTGGCCTTTGATATTATAGATGCTGATATTGACCTTGCTGTCTTCTTTTAACCCGAATTTGATAGTAGTATCAGGATTAAAAGGATTTGGGTAGTTTCCACTTAGTGAGTTTTCAAACACTTCAGGGATCTCCCCAGTCTCGATGTCTTTATTGCCTAAATTATATATCCTATTCCAGATATCCTGCTGTATTGACACCAATTCTGCATAAGTCTCCGGTTTGTGAACTGCATCTGCCACCGTTTTCTTGCTACCCATCATCACTAATTGATAGTAAGCAAAAGCAGTGTTTAATTCGGCTAAAAGTTCACTAACTTCATCAGGGGGATTGTCTATAATAGCTTGGTATAAAGTGATAGCTTCTATATAGTCCTCGTCATATAGCCTTAACAGTGCGGTCACTTGGGCTATGTGATTCTGTAAGTATTCCTCTTCTATGCTTTCTAAAAAATCATACAAATCATGAAAGGAGTCTGATCCCATTTTGGACAGATATGCCATCATAGATAAAGCCTTTTTAGCTTCGATACTGTCTGTGAATGTTTCTACAATCCATTTAAAACCATCATAAGCACCATCAAGATCACCTTGTAAAAATAGTTGAGCGCTGTGATAGTATTGTTGCAATGCTAGAGATATGCCACCTGAACTTGTAAAGCTAAATGCACTTATGTCTGGGAAAAATCGGGAGTCATCGGTTGTATCTATTTCCAATTGCTCGCAATTTAAACTGGATGTTCTAGGATCAAAGTCATACTCGTATAGTAGATATTGATCTAATGTCCCTGGTATATAGCCTACATCGGAAACCATAGGTCTCTCATTTGTAATGTGGTCTTCTAAAAACACAGGAAATCCAACATGGTTTGCAAAAACTTCGGTTCTACCATTGTCATGGATATGAGAACCACTGTCAACATAGATAGCTCCGTTGCTTATGGAAGAAATTCCCCACCCTGCATTACCTGTGATTTCTGTGTCTGTCACCCGAGTGAAGCACTCTGTCACCTGTATACCTGTTCCTGCGTTATTAGCTATCAGAGTATTCTTTATTTGGGACTGGTTATTATTACTCCATTGCAAATCTATGGCTGAAACGCCTGAGTTGTAAGTTATTTCGGAATCTATGATCTTGTGACGGCTACCTGTAATCGCAATACCATGTATATTATGATGGTAGTCTACATTGTTTAGATAAAGGTAAGAATTAGCGTTAGCAGATATTCTGCCTATATTTTCTATGTTGCAATCAGTCAAATTCACATTACTATTATCGAGATAGATAAATAAAATGCCACTGATATCACCTCCGATGATGTTTTGAAATTGGTCTACTGCTTCTGGTTTAGAATTTCGGAAGTAGAACCCATCCCACCAGCCATCTTCACTGTGCCTGATGGTTGTAGTTTCATCGAACACCACATAAGAATCTGTTATCTTGATGATATCTCCATTGACCATGTCACGAGCACCGGGTGTAACAATAATCTCATTGTCATCTTGGTCTACTGATGCTATTT
>WRIO01000187.1 GCA_009782695.1 Candidatus Cloacimonadota bacterium | reverse complement strand
CACTGGGACCAGTAGCTTAAGGTTCGCCATCACAGACACAGACGATTATCCAGTTCCAAATACATGGGTCACCATATCACAATTTAGTGGCACATTAGACGGAAATCCTGTCCTCACCTACCTTACCAAAGGGATCTCTGACGTAAATGGAGTTGTATATATTAGCATAGACCCCGATCTGACTGGCAATCTGACTTTATTCTGCACTCGGGCAGATTTTTTAACCAAAAAAGCTACCATTAGCCCAACTGGGAGTCCCGCTGTATCGGTGCAAAACTTTGCTCTAAATGATGTTTTGGGCAACAATAACGGCGAGGCAAACCCTGGCGAGACTATCCACTTGACTTTAAATGTGAAAAATTACCAAAACACATCTGCTAGCAACCTGACAGCTATTCTCACTTCGGAAGACCCATTAGTCATTATCGACAATGGCACTGCCACATTCGGGTCTATCAGTGCGGGTGGCACCCAAAACTACTATGATGCCTTCACTTTCACAGTGTCACCGCAGTTCCCAGATTTGCTTTTACTCCCGCTAAAAATAGATATCACAGATGGCACAAACCACTGGTCATCTTATATCACTACTATGGTAAAGGGTGTAAACTTAAATTACGTCAGTATGACACCAAGCTATGTAACTATAGGGCAGCCTTCAAACGTCAGCTTCTCTCTAAAAAACAACGGTTCTTACAACGGCTACAACCTCTCTGCCCAGCTACTTTCAAACCACTCTTTTATGTATATATCAGACAATATAGCTGATATCGGCACTGTGTTACAAGGGCAGACAGTGAGCGGGATAGGTCCATTTACTGTGATAGTAAACGAATCTATTTATCCCGGCATGAGCTTGCCAGCAAACGTGTATATTTATAACAATGATGGCTTTGAAGAGTATATACCTATCAGTATCACAGCGGGAAATAGAACCCCTTCTGACCCCACAGGTCCAGAAGAATACGGCTATGCTATGATAGGTAGCAATGACTTTAATTGGTATCCCTCTGAAACAGGAGCTGTCACACCACAATTTAGGTGGGTAAATGCCAAAAGGTTAGGCACAAATACAGGTATAACAGATTATATAGAAAATCCAGGTACGGGTGGTCAGGAAGAGGGCGGACTAGATGTCACTCTACCTTTTACTGCATCTTATTATGGCAATGAATTTGACGATATCTTTATCTGCTCAAATGGTTGGTTCTGCTTCGGCACCAGCGACCAAAGAGACTTCCGCAATGTGCCGATACCAGGACCGATAGTTCCTCGTAATATGGTCGCACCATACTGGACAGATCTCGTCTTTGGTGGCAGCTATGGTGGTGGAGTTTACACCTATTATGACGAAGACGACGCTGCTTTTATCATCCAGTGGGATAGCGTTAGGTTTATCCAAACAGGTTCTTATGGATACTGGAATGTTTCGACTGATAGCGTAACCTTCCAAGCTATAATCTATGACCCACAGGTGCATGCGACTTCTATGGGTGACAGTCCTATTAAGCTCCAATATCATAAGTGGCATCCAGGCACTGCTGGTAACACACAGCACCCTATTAACTATGTCTCTGTCGGATTCCAAGACGGCACAGCACTGCGCGGTCTCACTTATGTATACGATAACGTTTATCCTCCCGGTTCTGCTCCTATCAACAACGGTTTTGCGATATTGATCACCCAGCCTTTCTTTACAAATGACCGATCGTTTCTGCAAATGCAAGACACATATATATATAATGAAAACGGCAGTGGTATCATAGAAGCAGGAGAAAGGCTAGACATAGGGATTACCCTAAGGAATTTAGGTTTAACCACAGCCGAAGAGGTGCGTGCCACCCTGACTTGCAATTCCGAATATATAGAGATACTAAACGGCGTGTCTGATTTCCCCGATATCCTTTACGGAGACCAAAGCTCAAACTACGACTATCTCAGTGTCCTCACAAACCCAAATACACCAGATAACACCGAGATCACAGTCAATATAAAATACTCTGTGGAAAGCATTTATTCACCAAACTACAACGAATGGAGTAGCAATATACGGTTCACTGTGAGAAAGCCCTCTATGGTTTACCGCTCATATCTGATAAATGATCTGGCAGGGAATAGCAACGGTATAGTGGAACCAGGCGAAACTGTCAAATTTATCGTCACACTAGCAAACAATTCCACCTTGGACATCATGAATGTCATAGGAACGTTGGAAACCAGTAGTCCATACCTCACATTGCTCCAAGGTAGTTACGATGTCCCCAGAATGAAGGCAATGAGTAATCAGCAATTTATCTTTGAGATAAATGTGTCTGAAACCACACCAGATGGGATAGCTATACCACTGTTCATGACCTTCACTTCTGAAAACGCAAACACTATAAACTATGACACAAACCTGAGCGTAAATCAAAGCGGCACACTTCTACAGCATTATGGGGATCAAGTACTCGGAGTTTGGCAAATAGAAGGTACTCATGGAACATGGGAAGTATCAGATACTAATTTCGCTGGTGGCGTAGCACCTGAGATAAAATTTACCGGTGCAGGTGCCGTTGGAAAGGTGCGATACATATCACCTACTATGGATACCCGTGAAATAAATAATGTGATAATGTCCTTTAAAAATGCTGTCAATGTGACGTTAGCCAATGTCCTGACTCTTCGGGTGGAAGTTAGAAATAGCCACAGCAATAATGATTGGGAAGAGATCTGGGGTCACACCTTTACAAATAGTTATGCAGCTACTGACGTAGAAATACCCATAAACACCCACCTCGGCACGGATATATTCCAGATCTGCTTTTCTCTGGAAGGATATTTTCTTGCCATATCTAACTGGTATCTAGACGATATAGTCATCCAAACTGATTTTGGCAACACTGGAATACTACGAGGAGAAGTCTTTATAAAGAACCATTATATGAAACCACTCTCCCACATCGGCGTAAAAACAGACTTTCTCACTGGAAAAGTGTCGCAAAATAACTCTTTTGAGCTTTATTTATTGCCACAACAGTATAGCAATATCACTCTAAACGAACCAAACTTGAAGTATGTAAACGAACTGCCTGAGATCAATATCGAAGCAGGGGAAGTTATAAATGATTTTATCATAGAGGCACATTATCTGACTAGACCAGGCAATCTAAGGCGGCTTAGCACAGAAGATAGAAACCTAACCTTAAAATGGGACCATGTCTATGATATGGAGGAGAACTTCTTGGGCTTTGAAGGATTTGAGCTATTTAAGCAAAAGAACTCGACAGGATTTATAAAGATAGAAAACCCTATAATAGATTCCTTGGGATATGACCCTGTATATGAAAGATATGTGTATAGCTTTACAGACGATAGCTTTGAGCCATTTGAGCTATTTAATAAATACCGTTACTCTGTTCGAGCTGTATATGCAGGCGGTGCCAGTGACACCACTATGGCTTACTACAACCCTGCTGATCTATATGACGATGACGACCAGCCAGAAGAATATGTGGATGGGGTGGACGACATAGTGCCTCCGATAGAATTTGCTCTGTTCCCAAACTATCCAAACCCATTTAACCCAA
>WRIO01000186.1 GCA_009782695.1 Candidatus Cloacimonadota bacterium | reverse complement strand
GGGTATGATAAAGAAAGAAACCTTGCCATTGTGGGTTATCATCATTATAAAAAGTCCTTGTCCCCAAGTGCTCGGCAGGCGACAATCCCGGAAGACACTATTCCTATGAATGCGGGACATTACCATCAAATATTCCTGTCGAATTTGGATATCTATTCTGCAAATAGGATAGCTATCTTGAATATAGCAGAAAGCTAGCAGGTTTATGCACATTATCAAAACCAAGCAAGTGATCTGGAATATTTTAGGAGAAAGATTATCCAAAAAGCTTTGTTAGATTGCAATAAAAAACACTATGTCATTACACAACCACGCGTTTTTACATAAGTGAGCCGAGAACATTGTCAAAAGGTTGATCCATAAGCTAACAGGTCGCAGTTCTGTATGCCTCTTTTAATAGGGAAAGCAACTCTTTGCCCTCAGCAAAAATCAACTGCAAAGCAACACTCATAAAAGCTTATAAGCAAAGAATATCAAACTTTTTTAACACCAAGGGGTCGATATAAACGAGTTTTCCATCCTACTGGGTGAGGTTATTGAGATAGGGATGCATGTGACTGGGTAACTACCACATTCGCAGTATCTTTGAGTGCATCACACAGTTGTAAAATATGGTGAGAGGACCGCTCTCCACTACTGTCGATTTTTTAAGAGTAGTGTAATGCATACCGAAAAATTCGCTTGATTCAGATAAATAATTTTTGAAATGTCTATTTTTTTGCAAAAGTAACACTATGTCAGTCAGAGCGATGCTACATAAAAAAGAAATATTTTTTTGTTCAGTTTCCAAAAAATAACTTGACAAAAAAAGCTCTTTAAATTTTTCTACGTTTGGGGTATTATAGCTCGAAATATCGAACTGACTTTGGAGGAAAAAATGAAAAATATATTCTTGTTAATAACCATGATAATATTGTCAGGGCTTTATATTCGAGCACAGGAAACAATTGCCGAACCACCCTCAAATTTTAACCATCCTTATGCAGGCACTGAGTTTTATCCATATTTTATCTCCAGTCTTGCAAATTTAAGGTGGCTGTCAGAAACACCTGATGTGTGGGGGTCCTACGGTCCTAGCCTAGAATGGCCCTATCATGATGTCTTGATAAAAAAATATTTTTGTCAGACTGCAGATATCGATGCCACAGAAACTATCAATTGGAATGAAGGTCAGGGGTTTATTCCTATTGGAGCGGCATGGGACATCCATGGGTATGATGACGGGCACGGCTACAGCAACACGCCTTTTTATGGAGACTATAGTGGGAATAACTATACTATCAACAATCTCTATATAAATACTCATCGTGATAGTTTAGCATTAGGCGATTATTATGTTTCAACAGCAGGTCTATTTGGGCACATAGAACGAGCACTGGTTAGTAACCTGCACTTAGTGAATGTTAACATCACTGGAAATGTTCGTGTAGGAGCAATTGCAGGTAATGCTCATCGGTCAAAGATATATAACTGTTCCTCGTCGGGTGTAATAACATTTAATAAAACACCCTATGTCAGTGGTGCTCAGAGTTCTGCTCGAGTAGGAGGGATCGCAGGTACCGCTACATACATAGAGAATTGTGGGACTACGGTAAACATAAGTTTAAACTGGTTAAATACAGCAACAAGCCAAATAGCAGGAGTTGTTGGTTCTTATGACTACCAAGAGCTTACAGAACAACCATACCTAAAAAACTCCTATTTTAATGGACATATTTCAAAAACCTTTGAATATGTTCCTTCTTTCAGTGGTTTACTGCATAATTCGGGCCCAAACCCTGTTAGTTATTCATATGTAACAGACAATTTTTCACCATCCCTAATAGGTAGAGTCACTTTTGGTACTAATTTGTCTAACACTATATGGAATTACGAAACTACAAATATTCCGAACACACCTATATCAGCCACGGTGTTTGGCAGATCTACTGAAGAAATGAAGTGGGGAGGTACTTATATCTTCAATGGATGGGATTTTTCTAATATTTGGGCAATCGACTCTGAAATAAATGATGGCTATCCTTACTTAAAGACAAGGTATTTAAAACCACCACAAAATCTCCAATGGGAAACACAAGGAGATGAGTTGACTTTGACCTGGGATGCACCAGAGCTTGGACCTCTCGGACCTGTGCAAAGTTATAAAATCTCTGCGTATTATATTTATTTAAATACTCATTTTATTCATCATGGGGAGTTTGAGATAGGTAGCACTAATGATTTAACCTTTACGTATAATGATTTGGAATGGATTACTTTTTTTAATTTTAGGGTAAAAGCTTTATATGGATGGAATGGACTTGAGTCCCCCTCTGCATCGGCTTTTGATAACCTGAATTGTGAGGTTGATCCAAATGAGATATTTATTTATCCTGTGTATGATATGCCTAGCTCTCACCCTAATCTTCGTATTCACTGGTACCCTTCGAATGAGACCCCATCTTATCTAAGAGTTCATAAAAATGGATATGCTGGCGATATCATACAACCGGGGGTATCATATTTATTCGCATATGACACAGGATATTTGGAATATATAATCTTTCCCACTTCACAATCTGAAAATTTTGCTCCTTTTTCAATAAAAGTATTCGTAGATAGAAACAATCCTCCCCCACAACTGGCTCTTTCAGCAACCATAAGCGACAGTATTGTTCTATTAAATTGGGACTACTCATTTATTTCTAATACTGTGACCTACAAAATCTATCGTGATGGCACTTTTCTAGCTGAACAGACCTACTGGCATCAATCTTATATTGATACTGATGTCGTTGAGGGCGTCCATGAGTACCTAATATTAGTTCAACACAATAAAGCTAGCGCATCTATAGCTACTGTATCTGTTTCAATAGAAAATGTTCAAGATATTGATATAATACTTCCTGAATTTGAGACTGCTTTGCAGGGAAACTACCCCAACCCTTTTAACCCCGAAACGACTATTAGCTTTTCTTTAGCAACGAAGGGGACTGTCAGCCTGGAAATATTCAATATCAAAGGACAAAAAGTAAAAACATTGCTTGATGAGGTTCGAGAGGCAGGCAAGCACACAATCACTTGGAATGGCATCGATGACAGTGGTCTTTCTGTGGGAAGTGGGATATATTTCTACAGGATGTCCACTGACAGCTACTCCACAGTAAAGAAAATGGTGCTGATGAAGTAATCTCCAAAATAAAGAAAAGAGCCAAGACCTTGTCTTGGCTCTTTTCTTTTAGGTTTACTCCCTATGAGATTTCTTATATTCAGTTTTTTTTTATAAATCCTACTTTTTTCTTGACATAAATAGCTTATTTAAATAATGTGTAATGCGGTAATATAGCTATAAAATTATATTCTTGGGAAGGGAGCAATATATGGATGTAGAAGAGAAAAAATTGTGGGAATTATACAAGCGCAATGGCAGACCAGAGCTTCAAGAAAAAATAGTCTTAAAGTATTTAAAAATAGTTCATTATATATCAAAAAGGCTAGTGCAATTCACCACGTCATCCCTTGACGTTGATGATTTATATTCAGCCGGAGTGATGGGTTTACTGGATGCTATAGAAAGGTTTGATTTAGAAAAAAATG
>WRIO01000185.1 GCA_009782695.1 Candidatus Cloacimonadota bacterium | reverse complement strand
GGTTACTATGCTCTGCTATTACGATGATTTTACCTTCTTTTTGTAGTCCTATCAACAGTTTTTCCATTCTACTCAGTAAGTCTCCTGACAATCCAGCACTAGGTTCATCCAGTAGAAAGATATCCGGATTTTTGATGACTTGGCTGGCAAATAACAGGATTTTCTTCTCCCCAAAAGACAAATTGTAAGTCTCAGGACTCCCTCCATTCTGGCTTGATAAAAAAGGAAATATCTCGGTCATTTCTTGGTGTCTCTTTTTCACACTATCCATGTCTTTACACATATTCTCTGCCCCAAAAAGTAGCTCCTCATCTATGTAGGGGAAACAGATTTGTTTGTCTGGATCTTGGGAAAGCAGACCAAAATACTGGGGAAAAACTCTGCACTTATCTGCTGGTGGATATAGTTTGTTGCCTTCATAGGACACTTCCCCAGTCAGTTTGCTTTTTATATGCTTAGGTATCACCCCCGCTAAACAGTGCAAAAGGGATGTTTTTCCAGCTCCATTTTTACCTTTTACTGCTATAATCTCACTTTTTTTAGCAGAAAAACTGATATTGTTAAAAATAGGCAAATGGTCGAATTTCAATGATAGTTCTGATATGGTTAAAATGTTTTTCTCCCTTGTTTGAGCTGTAGCACGGTCTATATAAACTGATAGTTCGAGGGATATGAACTTTATATAGATACAGTTTATTGAAGGAAACTATTTTTTCGTATTGCCTTTTATAGCAATGGGGGCGTCTTTTATTTCCTCTTCTGGTGGCTTTTCTTCGAGTTCGGTCACTTCGGGCTGGCAAGCACCCGGAAACCGAATCATAAAGTTGTTTGTGATCATACCGTTTTCATCATCTATATGCACGCGATATGCCTTTCTTTTTTCATAGTAATATATATCAGTAATATATGTGTCGAGGTAAAGGTCTTTTATCAAGTTAAATTCATAGATTTTTTCGTGGAAGCGTAGCTCAAAAATCTTTATCCATTCGCCGTCCACTTGTATTTCTGCATCTTTGCCGATGATAATCCGTGACCCGCTAAAAGCCTTTACCTGGTAGAATTCTTGTAGTCCTAAATAGTCAATTTTTGTGATTTTGACTAGTGGATTACTTGGATTAAAGGTGTAGAGCTCCTTCCCCAGTTCCATCATTTTGGCTATCTTTTTTATGCTTTTATAGTAGAAGCTTTTGTCGTCCTTCTCCTTCACTAATATCCGCATCGTATCTATGATACAATTTAAATCTTCTTGATACATGATGATTTATTACCTTCGAGTCACTACCCCTTTATCTATAAATCGGCAAAATCTAAATAATATTAAGTAGTTTTTTAGCGTTTTTTTTTCTGCAGAAATCGGAAGCTTATTTTATAGGTTTGCTCTATTTCTCTATCTAGCAACGGACAGATTTAGGTCTATACTCCTAGTCACACTCGCATAAAAAACGCTTTATAGGCTTTGTAGGTGCTATAAATATCAGCCTTGCTAGCCAGCTCATAAAGAGAGTGCATTCCGAGCAATCCAGGACCGCAGTCTATCACATCACACCCGTGCATAGCTAAAAACTTGGCTATCGTGCCACCGCCACCTTCATCTACCTTGCCGAGAGATCCTGTCTGCCAGCTAACCTTTTCATCCTCGAATATATGTATCAGCTTCGCCATAAATTCACTGGTAGCGTCATTTGAGCCGCTTTTTCCACGAGCACCTGTATATTTTGTGAGGACAACCCCGTATCCTAGATGGCAGGCGTTTTGGGCTTCGTGGACAGCTGGGAAGTTTGGATTGATACCAGCATTTACATCAGCAGAAAGAACAGCAGAATTTATCAAGGTTTTCCGTAGGTTATTTTCGGATATATCTTCGTTTTTTAGCTTTAATAGGTCAGCTATAAAGTCTTTAAAAAATACAGAAGTAGCACCGCCTACACTGTCTGAACCCACCTCTTCTTTGTCAAAAAGGAAGACTACACAGGTCTTGTTCGCATCTATCTCTTTTACGTCGAGTAGAGCTTGCAAAGAAGTGTATGCACAGATGCGGTCATCTTGCCCGTATCCAACTACAAAGCTTTTGTCAAAACCTGCATCACGTGCTTTGCCAGCGGGAACTAACTGCAATTCGGCTGAAAGCAAATCTTCCTCGCGTATCGAGTATTTTTCCCAAATCATTTGCAAAGCTTGCAGCTTTATAGCGTCCTTCACTTCATCTTTTTCATCGCTATATGGGATAGAATTAAAAACTACATTCATCTGCCCAGCTTGGATAAATTCGCTAGCCACTTTGGTCATCTGGTCTTTTGCTAAGTGAGGTAACAAATCAGGCATGATAAAGACGGGATCTAGCTCGCTTTCGCCCACAGTGATATGGACTCTGTCTCCATTTTGCTTCACCACTACGCCATGCAATGCCAGAGGGGTAGACATCCACTGGTATTTCTTTATACCGCCGTAATAATGAGTGCGCAGCATGCCTATCTGTGTTTCTTTATCCTCGTATAAAGGATTTTGCTTTAGGTCAACCCTAGGTGCATCTATGTGTGAAGCTACTATATTTACACCCTTACTAATAGGCGATTTGCCTATCACGGCTATAGCCATAGCTTTATTCTTAAAAACTCTGTATACAAATCGGGAAGACTTTGTTCCTAACTCTTCGATATTCACAAATGATTTTGCTTTTATTTCTTCTAAGGTAAATCTGATAGCTTGACGTTCTGTTTTGCAGCAAGAAAGGTATTTTTTGTAGCCTTCTGAAAATTTTAAAGCAATCTTTTGTTCATTTTTCGTGGTGTCTATCCAAAAGTTTTTCGGTTTATACATCAGTTTCTTTCTGATATCTTCTGTCTTTTTCATATATTTCTCCTATAATATAATATGTTACTTTATCTCTTTTACTAGAAAAGTTCGCTTGCCTTTGGGAGTGTCCACAGTGAAGGTATCTTTTACTTTTTTACCTATCATAGCAGCACCAAGTGGCGACACAAATGATACCTGTAGCACGCCATCATCACGGTCATAAATCTCGTCTGGACCGACTAGATGCAAGCTCATATCCAATGCTTTCTGACCGTCTAAAGTCTCTTTTAAGCTGACATAAGCTCCAAACCGGATGGTATCCTTCGGTAATTTTGCAGGGTCTATCACCTTCAAAATTGCTATCCGGTCATCGATATAACCGAGCTCTCTATCCAGATTGCGTTGCCTTTCACGAGCTGCATGATATTCAGCATTCTCGCTAAGGTCACCCATTTCACGGGCTGTCTGTATCTGCTCTATCACTTGGGGTCTCTCTTCGAGTAATGTTTGCCTTTTTTTTTGCAACAACTGCATACCCTCGATGGTGATATAATTATCTGGTTGCTTTTTCGCATTAGCATCGGCAGACGACTGGTTTGAGGCTGTTTTTTTAGGTGCAGGCATTTGCTATTTTTTCCTTCTTGCCAGATTCTTAAAGCCGGATACAGCAGCTTTTTTTAGCCGTGCATTACCACTTTTACTCCATTCTTCATACATCTGATAAATGAAATCTTCATATCCGGTTAGTCCCGCTGTAAGTATCTCCACTATCACTGGTTCACGGCTCTTACTGTTTTTTCGGTATATGTCC
>WRIO01000184.1 GCA_009782695.1 Candidatus Cloacimonadota bacterium | reverse complement strand
CTACATAGCCTGTGACATATACATATAGCTCTTCGACAGGTATAAAAAGCCTATCATCGGCACGTAGTATAAAATCCTTTTCCACTATCAGGTAGTGGTCATCTCTGTGGACAGTAAACATCTCTAGATTCGACCATTGGTGCTTTTTAGAAAGCTGGGTCAGGACATCAGATATAGTGGAATAGTCGTGTTCAAGTTCGACCGATTCGACATAATTTACCGTGTCATTGTTCGTAAATACTTTTACAAATTTTTCTGCGAGATTGACCATGATCACATCATCGTGCATTATCAAAGGGTTTGCAGATATGTCGTTATTCGCAAAATACTCATTTAGGTCAAATTCCAATATCTTTTTATTCCGCAAAATCTTTATTCTTTTACTCGCACTCGAGGCAACACCTCCCGACATATTCAATGCTTGTTGCAAGGTAACCAGTTCCTCTGTATTGTATTCACCAGGTCGCACCACTGCACCCATGATATGAAATCGAGTAACTGCTATCATTTCCAGCTGTATCAAGACTCTATCGCGAGTGATACTCTGGTCGATCTTATCGTATATGATACGGTAAGCCTCTGTCAAGGTTTCGCCAGCTATCTGCACACTGGTGGAGATAGGGTAAAGACTGAGAGAGCCTTCGGGAACTACTATCGATTTAACTAGCAGTGTGTCGATAGTCATCAGCTGGATATTGAATATATCGCCTATTTTTACTATATATTGATCGGGGTCAACCTTCGTGGTGTCTGCAAAGGCTAGCCAAAAAGTCAGCAGTAAACACAGTAATAATAAAAGTTTATTTCTCATAAAACTTTATCACCCTCTCCAAAATCATATCTAAGCTGTATTGCGGCTCGTAGCCTATAAACTCATTTACCTTCGATAAATCTGGCATCCTGCGGAGCATATCCTCGAAACCTTCTTCATAAGCGTTCTCATACGGTATGTATTCTATCTTTGAGGAGCTTTTGGTCATATCTTTGATCTTCATAGCTAGATCTTCGATGCTGATCTCCTCTTTGTTACCCACGTTGAACACCTGACCTATCGCTCGGGGCTCAGACATCAAGGCTTGTAGTGACCACACAATGTCTGCCACATCAGCAAAACAACGTGATTGCTTGCCATTGCCATGTATCGTGATGGGGTGCCCCAGCATAGCTGCTTTTACAAATTTCGGTATCACCATACCATACTGCCCTGTCTGGCGTGGTCCCACTGTGTTAAAAAGCCGGACTATCACCACCGGTAACTTTTTTTCACGATGATAGGCAAGGGACAAAAATTCGTCGATTGCTTTGGAACAAGAATAGCCCCAACGGGATATACTAGTGCTTCCCAGAACCCTATCGTCTTCTTCTTTAAATGGGATTTTATCGCTTTTACCGTAGATCTCAGAGGTCGAGGCTATCAAGACTTTTCGCTTGTATTTGTTTGCAAATTCTAGGACATTTTCTGTTCCTTCTATGTTCGTTTGCAGTGACAACAAAGGATTGTTTATGATGTAGGACACACCAACTGCTGCGGCTAAATGGTATATTTCATCAGCTTCAGATATCAGGCTTTCTAGGATATCTCTGTCTAATATCGAGCCTAGCACATAGTGAAAACTCTCGTTTACTTGCAAGTGGTCGATATTTGACAATTTCCCTGTAGATAAATTGTCTATGATAGATACCTTGTGACCTTTTGCTAAGAGTGCTTCGCAGAGGTGTGAACCTATAAAACCAGCCCCACCAGTTATTAATATTCTCATTTTACTCCCTAAAATTATGTTTCTTATTATATAAAACAAGCTATCCCAAAAATCATAACAATGTTTTTTTGTCAAGGATTTTGTCGTATAAATCTATTTTTCTTTGTATTACATCTGGGGTATATTTATTACAAGGAATGATTTTTCTATCAAAAGTTATTTCTTTTAAAAGCAGAGCTCACATATTTTGGTCTGCTCCCAGCGGTTTTAGATAGTCATCAAGATATAAAAAATAGGAGCTGCCACTAGTAGACTATCAAACCTATCCAATATTCCCCCGTGACCCGGCAATATATGGCTACTGTCTTTGATATTCATATCTCTTTTTAATATGCTTTCAAAAAGATCGCCGAACTGCCCGAAAATACCCACAGCTATTATCATGAAACCATATACCCTAGCACTGTAAAAATCTGGAAATAAGAGATACAACCCAGCACAAGTGACTACCACGGAGAGAAACCCTCCTACGAAACCTTCGAGCGATTTTTTGGGGCTACATAGAAAGATCCCTTTGTGACGACCAAACCGCTTACCTATAAAGTAGGCAGCACTATCGTTTATCCACACTAACACAGCTAAAACTATGATGACCAAAGGGGCAAGGCTATGCAGCCTATAAAGTAAACCCATACCTATCGCAGGGTATGCCACCGCAAGCAGTGAACCTGCTATTCGCACAAATGAGCCTGTTAGGTTGCCGCAGAACACATCAAAGACACCGTTAACCATATAAGTCGTAAAAAGCAGTATCAGGACAAGGTCAGAGTGTAGATCGTATCTGGCTATGATACTACATAATGAAGCAGACAAAAGCATATTTATGAGGGTCCTAATCTTCTGTTTTTGCTGCGAATGAAATATCATCTTGCAAAGCTCATAAGTGCACAAAAGGCTCACACATCCCGCAAAGATGAATAGCCACGATCCGCCTTTGTAGTAGATAAATAAAAGGATGGGCATAAATATCACAGCCACTAATATCCGAGAGGTGAGGTCTTTTTCTTTCATAATTTTGTTTTCCTTTTCTTTCATGCCCTATATCCCACCGAATCGTCTTTTTCTGTTTTGATACTCGAGTATAGCTTCCAAAAAAGCAACCTTGTCAAAGTCAGGCCACAATATATCTGTAAAATATAGCTCTGCGTAAGCAGATTGCCAGATCAAGAAGTTCGACAATCGTATCTCTCCACTGGTGCGTATCAACAAATCTGGGTCGGGGATATCTGTGGTGTATAAATGGCTCTCAAAGGTTGCCTCAGTCAAGTTATCTGCGGTGATATTCCCCTTTTTGATATCAGGTATCATTTTTTTTACAGCATCAAGCAGCTCTATCTTGCCACCATAATTCATAGCAACTATGAAGTTTAAGCCAGTATTATCCTTTGTTTTTTCGCACTCTTTTTTTACTTTTTCCGAGTAATCTGTGCTTATATTTTTGTCCGAACCGATGAAGCTGACGCGGATATTATTCTCGGATAGCTCCTCTATCTCTTCTATCAACGAGTTTAGTATCAGGTTTAGCAGACCTTTTACCTCAGATTCTGGACGGCTCCAGTTTTCTGTGCTAAAAGCATACACGGTCAGGTATTTGATACCTATTTCCACAGAAGCTTCGACTATAGCCCGCACAGAGCGAGCACCACTCTTGTGCCCAAAAAGTCTACCTGCGCCTTTTTTCTTTGCCCACCTGCCGTTGCCATCCATGATTACTGCCACATGGACTGGCATCAAATCATGGTTTAGCTGTGCTTTTAGTTTTTCAAACGTCTTCATTTATATTACACTTTTTCCACTGTCCAACGTAACCAAGCATTGATAAAGGGGTTGAGATTGCCGTTCATCACACTGCTTATCTG
>WRIO01000183.1 GCA_009782695.1 Candidatus Cloacimonadota bacterium | reverse complement strand
ACACGATATTTCAAAATTATTCACTTTTTCCGCACAAGACTATCTTTGACAATGTAGCTTTTGGTCTCTCTATCCGCAAAAAGCCGAAAAAATACATCACAGAAAAGGTAAATGATATATTGGCTATCGTTCAGATGGAAGACCAAAAACACAAGTATCCAAATCAAATAAGCGGTGGTCAAAAGCAGCGAGTGGCTATAGCAAGAGCTTTGGTCAATGAACCCAAAGTGTTACTACTCGACGAACCGGTGGCAGCTCTCGACCTGAAACTGCGGCAGAGGATGGTGATAGAGCTGATGAATATCCACGATATATTCGGCATCACCTTTATTTATGTGACGCATGACCAAGGCGAGGCTATGAGTTTATCAGACAAAATAGCGATAGTCGATAAAGGTGAGATAGTCCAAGTGGGACCTCCTGACGACATCTATGAACGCCCAAATTCGATTTTTTCCGCATTCTTTATCGGGGACACAAACTTCATATCTGGCACTGTCACCGAAATACACTCCGACTATATAGCCATCGAAACAGAATTTATAAATAAGACAGAAAAAGTGATCATCGACAGTGCTTGCAATCAAGTAGTAGCAGTCGACGAGAAGATCACTGTCTCCCTTCGTCCCGAAAAAATAGCTATCTCAAAAAAGCCACCGAGAGCACATGCTGACTTTAATATACTACGTGGCATCATAGAAGACATCTTGTATTTAGGCACACACACGCAATATATCGTTCGTGTGGGTGACCAAAATTTCAAAGTATTCAATCAGCATAAAAAAGTATATTTTGACGATGTGGGGCTTGATTGGGAAGAAGAAGTGTATTTGTATTGGCACGATACCGACACTTATGTGATAAAAGATAAAACAGAGACGGTCACTTAGAATGACAAATAATCAAAGCAACAAACCCTCTAGAAATGAGATAATAGCACACAGAAAAAGGGAAACTCAAAGCTGGATATTGTCACTGCCTGCTATGCTTTGGCTGACTATATTTTTCCTGATACCTTACTTGATCATCTTGCTTTACAGCTTTTTACAGACAAATGTCTATGATATCGAGCCTGTGTTTAGTTTAGAAGCCTATACAGAGATATTTTCTTATAAATATATACATCCCTTTTGGACATCATTAAAATTTGCTTTTTATACTACTGTCCTATGTCTTTTACTCGGTTATCCTGCCTCTTATTTCATAGCACGAAGCTCAGAAAAATTGCGAAATATCTTTTTGATACTCGTGATCATACCTTTTTGGACCAATTTTGTGATACGGATATTCTCATGGCGTATTTTCCTAGCTCCACACGGTGCCTTGAGCAATTTACTTCTGTATTCAGGGGTCATAGACACACCGCTGCGGTTGCTGCGGACAGATTTTGCAGTGCTACTCGTGATGGTTTATGTTTACTTACCCTATATGATTTTGCCTCTTTACAGTGTAATAGAAAAGCTTGATTTTAGCCTGTTAGATGCTGCGATGGATTTGGGTGCAAAGCCCTTTAAAGCTTTTTTAAAAGTGACATTGCCTCTCACAAAACAAGGTATTTTAGCTGGGACTATGCTTGTGTTTATACCTGCCCTCGGGACTTATATCATCCCACAGCTGATAGGTCACAAAGATAGCTTATTTATAGGTCAAGTTATCACTTACAAGGTAAAGAATATCCCCCGAAACTGGCCTGTAGCCTCGGCTTTATCATTCGTGTTGATGCTGATAGTTTGTGCCATATTGATAGTATTTTATTATATAAATCTGCAGATAAATCGCAGAGAAAAGGAAAGAAGCGAAGGGGGCGAGCAAAGAGAACTAAATATGTTCTCCACAGTTCCAGTGACAGAACACCTACTCTCAAAACACGAAAGACAAAGAAAAATCTATCAAAATGAATCACAAAAATCGGACAAAGGATAAAGATGTGAAACTAAATAACACAACACCTAAAAAAAACACTTCAATGCACGCCACAGCTAACAAATTGCCATCGCTAACCACCTTTACTTTTGCTATGGTTTTTCTTTATATTCCGATTTTAGTCTTGATTATATTTTCATTTAATGACTCGAAGATCATCTCCTCGTGGCAGGGCTTTACTTTTAAATATTATGCCCAATTGTTTGAGAGTAGAGAGATACTCGAAGCCTTGCAAAACACCTTGATAGTCGGCTCGCTATCCACCCTGATTTCCACTGTGCTCGGAGTGATATCTGCCCTTGCCCTTGAAAATACTCGTTTTAGTGGAAAGGGACTATTTTCTTCCTTGATTTTTTTACCACTTGTGATGCCAGAAATCTTGCTAGGAGTATCTCTGGCTTTGTTTTTTAGCTCGTTGAAAATAGAGATGGGTATGATTACTGTCCTGATAGCACATATCACTTTTTGTGTGTCTTACACTATCATAGTCATCCGGTCGAGGCTTTCTGGTTTTGACTATTCTCTGGAAGAAGCTGCTATGGATCTGGGAGCAAATAAATGGCAAATATTCCTCCGTATCAAGCTACCTTTGCTATTTCCCGGTATTATGGCTGCTGCACTGCTGTCTTTTACACTGTCACTGGATGATTTCGTCATCACCTTTTTTACTTCTGGCAGAGGTTTTGATACATTACCAGTCTATGTGGAAGGTGCTATCAGACGAGGCACACTCACAACGATAAACTCCCTGTCTACGCTGATGATAGGGTTCACTATACTGCTGACGATGATAGCATATAGATTAAAAAAATTCATACTGTGGTAATAAATTTGTAATTGCCACAGTATCTATTTACAGAAGAAATTGTAGATTTAAAATACTAAGGAGATTTTATGGAAGGATACGAAGTAGTTGAGGAGCAAAAAACTGCACCCAAAAAGGACGACACCTATAAAGTTTTAGCTAGAAAATACCGACCACAAACTTTAGACGAGCTGGTCGGGCAAGAACATATAGCCACTATTTTTAAAAACGCCATCCAAAGCAACAAAATAGGTCATGCTTATCTACTCACTGGTTCACGGGGTATCGGTAAAACCTCTATCGCTAGGATCATAGCTAAAAGCCTAAACTGTGACCATGGTCCCACTATCAGCCCTTGTGGAGTATGTGACGAATGTAAAGATATACAAGAAAGTATCAGTATAAATGTAAAAGAAATAGACGGAGCGTCTAATAGAGGAATAGACTCTATGCGCGACCTGCAAGAAGAGCTGCAGTTTGCACCGACAGTTGGAAGTAAAAAGAGAATAGTGATAATAGACGAGGTCCATCAAATAACCAGAGAAGGTTTTAACGCACTACTAAAAACCCTCGAAGACCCTCCTGCACATGTGATGTTTATCATGGCTACTACTGATCCACAAAAGGTTCTACCTACTATTCTCTCGCGCTGCCAACGGTTTGACTTAAACAGAATTCCTATACCATTGATCATCGGCAATCTAAAAAATATCATTGCCAAAGAAAACTCTATCAACCCTGAACCTATCATCATCGATGAGCAAGCATTATATCTGATAGCAAAGAAAGCAGACGGCGGTATGCGAGACGCTTTATCACTACTAGAACAAGCACTGTCTTACGGAGAAAGAACTATCAGAGTAGATAAGGTCAGAGAGATATTTGGCTTGATA
>WRIO01000182.1 GCA_009782695.1 Candidatus Cloacimonadota bacterium | reverse complement strand
CTCTATTTACCTTGATAGTCATAGCAGCTGCCTTGATGGGCTTTTTTAATATCCTTGTGTCGAAAAGACTAGGTGAGATATGAGCCAATATGAAATAGTAAAAGTCACAACAAAAAAGGAATTAGAGAAGTTTATCAAATTTCCTTTTGACTTGTATAAATCTGATCCATATTGGGTTGCACCCCTAATAGCAGACCAAAAAAAGTTTTTTGATCCAAGGTATAATCCATATTTTGAGCACTCAGAAGTTCAGCTTCTTTTAGTTCTTTTATCAGGGAAAGTCTGTGGATGCATTTCTGCTCACACAAATAATAATCATAACTCATTTCATCAAGATAAAAAGGGCTTTTTTGGTTTTTTCGAGTGTATAAATAATAGCGAAGTAGCAAAGATATTACTGACAGAAGCAGAAAAGTGGTTGAGGGAAAAGGACTGTAATGTAATGAGCGGACCCTATAATTTTTCTACTAATAGCGAATGCGGGCTACTGATAGATGGGTTTGATAGTCCACCTTTTGTGATGATGACCCATAACTACCCATATTATGCTGCTCTCATCGAAAAAGCAGGTTACAATAAAACTATGGATTTATATGCTTGGCTGTTGACAACCCACGAAATGCCAGCCTTCTTGGAATCAGTTGGTAAGCGATTTGAGAAAAACAAGCAGTTCACAATACGATGTTTAAATAAAAAGCACTTAGCCGAGGATATCAGGACTGTCTTTAGTATCTACCAAAAAGCTTGGGCACCGAACTGGGGCTTTGTCCCTATGTCTGAAAAGGAGTTTGACCATTTAGTCGATTCATTATTGCCGATAATCGACCCGGAATTAGTGTTTATAGCAGAGTGTGATGGGCAACCTGCTGGCTTTTCTGTTGCTCTGCCAAACTACAATATTATATTGCAAAAGATAAAGGGAAAGATGAACCCACTATCTATCGCCAAATTCTTGTATTATAAAAACAAGATGAAATCACTTCGAGTGATCACATTAGGCGTTATCCCTGAGTTTCTTGGGAAGGGAATAGACACCCTGTTTTATTATGAGACATGGAAAACTGGTCTGAAAAAGGGCTTCACGACAGGAGAGTTTTCATGGGTATTAGAGACAAATACTATGATGAACAAGATAGCTCGCCATCTTGGAGCGACAGTCCACAAGACGTATAGAATTTACGAAAAGGATATATAATGGGTTTTAATAAAAAAATATTTATTACTGATTGGTTGATGTTTGCATACATTATTTTTACTATAGTTTGGATACTAATAGGGTGGGAAAATATAGCAGAAATAGCAAAAGTTTCACCTTTGGGACTACTAATCAAGATCTGTGGTATCAGCAGTCTTATCATTTTTTTACTGATATTGAACCATTTTACGAAAAACCCAATTATCCAGTTTTTACGCTTTTGGTATCCCATTTTTCTGCTTGAATTCTTTTATATCACCACCACTTATGTTCATTTTATGTTTTTCCCAGAAATTATAGACCCCTTTTTTCAATATTTGGATGAGATGATATTCGGTTACCAGCCCTCTATGGTTTGGGGAACTTCTTATGACGAGTTTTTCTATCAAGAGTTTTTTCATTTTGCTTATTTTTCATATTACTTAATGATCTTTGGTATACCTTTTTATATCTATATAAAAAAAGAAAAGAAAGAATTTATCCGGGCTTTGTTTAATATAATGTTTGTGTTTTTGACCTGCTATGTAATGTTTATGATACTCCCAGTGGTAGGCGGCAGAGCTGTGGAAGGGATGAGAGAGCTGATAGAAACTTACCGCCATGGTCTATTCACGCATATCATGGTGTTTATCTACAAGAGTGCAGAACATTGGGGAGCTGCCTTCCCTAGCTCTCATGTAGCTGTGGCTCTCACTATCACATTAGTGAGCTTTCGGCATTTTAAACTATTCGGCTTGTTGCTTTTGGTAAATACATTTTTCTTGTCATGGTCCACCGTCTTTTGCCATTACCACTACTTTGTAGATGTCATTTCTGGTGTCTTATTTGGCTTGATTATGTTCTTTATTTCTGAAGTAATATATGCAATATTTGGAGCTAAAAAAGAAAAATATATAGAATGATTTAGAGTTTTTTTTTAATGATATATCCTTCTGATACCTTTTAGTTCACCTACCAAAGACACATTATCCATATCAGAAAAATCGAACACGATATCTTGATAATCCCTATTTAAAGCTTGGAAAGAAACTTCTGTAGTATTTTTATTTATGCTCAATTTTTTTAAAGTCATATCTCCGTGTATATTCACTGCCACTATCTTGCCATTTAAATCCATCCAGCTTGTATTACGATGTATAAATACTATATCTTCATGGTGAATATCTGGTGCCATACTCAGACCGTTCACTTTAAAAACTAAAAAATTGTGGAGATCCTTGTAAGTCTTATAAAAGGGAAAAGGGACAAATTCATAGTTCTCTTCACGCATCTCCAGAGGTTCACCAGCACTGATAGCACCTATGACCTCCATAGTATGATCTCCCTCTTCGACCTGTTCACCCGCAAATACTGGAACTCGGAAACTGGTGTATTCCACTAGTCCGTTCAGAACATTAGCAGTCATCTCTGCATTCTTTGTTTCTCTTCTTTTGGCTGGCAATATCATATCTTGCTTTTCGCCAAAAAGCCAATTTAAATTTACCCGGTAGTGTTTTAGTAACAACCCTAAAAACCCGACCGTGGGCTGGTTTAAATCTCTTTCATATCGTGAAATGTTCGATTTGACTACTTTCAATGTTTTTGACATATCTGTGATGGTAATTTTATAATGGCTTCTGACTAAGCGAAGCCGTTGCCCAAATGTCTTTGATGGCATAATATCTCCTAATATAAAAAACTAATGCAAAGATATTATAATACCTCTTTTTGTCAAGAGAAATTTTGCAATAATGCAACATATTTCTAAAAAAGTAGGAATAATATGTCGCTAACGTCAACATTTACAACAGATTTGATGCCATTACTCATTTTATAAAATTATTGGCAAATTGTTTTATTATAAACAAAACTAGAGAATCTATTATACCATACTAAAATCTTAAAAGTTTTTATGAGATTTCCTAGCTTTTTCAAAGAATTGACATTAATCCTTATTTTTTGCAAGGTTGATGATATCTGGTTCCAGTCCTATCAATTCTGCTATTATCAGTGCCGTTTTGGGTATATCTGCTCTGTTTTCAACCTTTACAGGTTGGTAATTCATATTATCGTGAATATAAACTAGCTTTTCTTGTAAAGTAATCTCTTTATTGACAAGCAAGCTTTTAAAAAGGCTTTCCGCTATACCTGTTATCTGAAAATATGAGATATTGTTCTCGCCCCAAACAGTGTCAAAATGTGTAGCAGTCAAAACAGTCGTATTTTGCACAGAGGTAAAAAACTCTATCACAGCATTGTATAATTTACTGCCTTCGGAAGGGTTTGTTCCCCGAGCAAACTCGTCGAGAAGTAGCAAGTTGCCCTCCGGAGAGTTTATCACCTCTTGCAGGGCAAATACTTCCATACCAAAACTGCTTAAATCAGCTCTGTCTTCGAGGGAGCTAGGACCTATGTAATACACATTGTCAAATAGCTGGACAGACACTTTATGGGCAG
>WRIO01000181.1 GCA_009782695.1 Candidatus Cloacimonadota bacterium | reverse complement strand
CTAAATCTACATCGATTGAGGGATCTATATGATCACTAACCCATTCTAATGCACTGTAGAACAATTCAAAACATCGAGCATCTCTTTCCGTCCTGTCCAGGTAGCCTATTAAATTGCGTGGTCTCAAAGCATCATCATATGGTCTATAATAATCTGATGGATGAACTGCTCTATAAGCAAAAACTATATTGTTTGGGTCTGTGTTATCTGTTATTATGTGTGAATTTAGAGTCAGGTTGTGATAGCTTATCTCTTTTATATATTGCTTTAAAGATTCGTCTGGATCTGAACTCCCAGACGCAGGTCCATTTAAAAATTCTTTGTAGAATTCATAAGAGTGTTCAAAGTCCCTAGCTCCAACGCAATTTCGACAGTTATCAATTGGACCATGAGTGGCACATGAATCATCTACTGCGAAATTAATAAAAATCACTATAGAATTAACTTCACCAGTAGCAGGTGTTCGGACTGTATGCTGTTCAAATACCTCATCATAAGGTTGCCTGATAGACTGGTATTTTTCTTCACTGATATTTACTCCTTTTTCGATACCTAGCATTCCCGGAATATACTCATTTACACGATAGCCAGTAGAAATTATTTCATCAGCTACCTTGTCATGCTCTGCCCAGCAAAGCCATCCATCTTTTGGGTTACGGACCATTGTATATCCGTTTTCATCGTGCAAAACATGATGAAACTCATCTCCCGACCAATATGCTCGCACTTCTGTCTTGTTATCGGGTTGCATTAGGGTGTGAGGGATATAGCTGTGATATGTCCCAAATAACGAGCTTGTGAAAGTGGCTAATAATACTATTAAAAGTATCATATTTTTTGAATGTATAAAGTTTTTCATACTTCCTCCGTTTTTTCTTATAAGGAACCATTTATTACTATTAGGATTTTTTGTCAAGCAGAAATTTTGATAAAAAATAATTATTTTAAAAATAGGAGATTTACGAGTTTTCTCTGGTTGATTCGGTTTGTAAATATTCTTTTTTTAACTATAAATCCTGATAATTTATACTATCTGCTTGATAGAAAATGAGTTACAGCTTAATTACAACTTTCGGAAAATTTTTGAAAAAATAACACTGTAACATAGTGTAAAATATAGCTATAGAACAGGTAACAAGCAAGGAGCATCGGACTAGGTCAGACCTAGTCCGATGCTCTTTGCTTCCCCTCTGTAAGAACATATTATTTTACAAAGGGTTACGAGTGTGTATTTTTTATTTTCTATAAAAAGTTATTTCTTTGGGAACTATACCCCCTGCCATCGGTAAAAACATCGTAGGGAAGGCAACCCCTTGCCTTCCGAAAAAATCCATCCGAAGGACACCGTAAATTCCCCTCCAAAATTAGATGGGAATCAGAACCCGTCCGCATCCAATTGCCGTCATTCTGAGCGAAGCGAAGAATCCAGGATACTCTATATCGTGCGGAGCACACCGCTAATAGTAACTCACAACGAAGTTGTGTTGTCACTTGTAACTAGTAACTCCAACGAAGTTGGACTAGCACACCACATTTCTAATTTCTAATTTCTAATTTATCTATAATCTCATCATTGACTGTGAAAGGCACTGTAATATGACCTTCGTCTTTGTGTTTTGAGTTCCAAGCCACAGTTCTTTCGATAGCATTTTTGTTTCTAGCCCAGTTTCGTCGAGCCACTCCACCCATGACATCCCAGGACAATGCTGATTTTAGAACCTCATCTATGCGAGCGGACCCGTCCAGGACGATACCATTGCCGCCATTTATAGAGCGACCGATACCCACACCACCACCATTTGAAAGCACAACCATAGTCATGCCTCTGGCTATATTTCCTGCAAAGCATTGTGTTGCCATATCTGCCATTACATTGCTTCCGTCGTAGATATTTGCTGTTTCGCGGTATGGAGAGTCTGTTCCTGACACATCGTGGTGGTCGCGACCGAGCATAACCTCACCTATCTCACCATTTCGCACCATTTCATTGAATTTTAGAGCGATTTTCACCCGACCTTCCTCGTCAGCATAAAGTATCCTTGCCTTTGTGCCAACCACTAAGGCATTCTTTTCTGCATTTTTTATCCAGTGATGATTATCTCTGTCTTGTGAGCAGCGTTTTGGGTCGATACATTGCATAGCTACTTGGTCTGTTTTTCGCAGGTCTTCGTCTTTACCAGAGAGGCAGACCCAACGGAATGGACCATAACCATTGTCAAAGCAGATAGGTCCCATGATATCCTCCACATAAGAGGGATAAATAAAGCCATTATCGGTGTTTACGCCATTTTTGGCAATGGACTTCTCACCAGCATCATAAATAGAAATCAAAAAGCTATTGCCATAATCCCAAAAATATGAACCTTTTGCTGTAAGGTTTTTGATGATATGGTAATGTTTTACCAGTGACTCATTTACAAAAGATTTAAATCGAACAGGATCATTTTTTAGCATATCTCGGCTCTCACTCAAAGACAGTCCGACAGGGATGTACCCGCCCTCATAAACCACATGGCAAGAGGTCTGGTCAGAAATCAAATCGACCTTCACATTATGCTGGTCGAAGTATTCCAGCAAAGTCACTATATTTCCTTCATAAGCTATCGAGGTCGGCTTTTTGTTCGCTTGGTATTCCCTGATCCATTCGGCTATCTGCCTGAGGTCGCTTGACACCAATGACACCCAACCTTGTGAGTGCCTTGTCTCGATACGGCTAGCGTCTACTTCTGCTATCACAGCTATACCACCTGCTATTTCGCAAGCTTTGGGCTGAGCTCCACTCATTCCCCCCAGTCCGGACGAGACAAACACTATGCCAGCTAGGTCTTGGTCTTCGGGTATATGTAAATATTGCCTTCCAGCGTTCAAAAGGGTAATATATGTGCCGTGCACTATGCCTTGTGGACCGATATACATCCAGCCACCAGCGGTCATCTGTCCGTAATTTGCCACACCAAGAGCTGTCAGCTTTCGAAAGGTTTCTGGATTGTCCCAGTTACCGATAACCAGACCGTTTGTGGAAATCACCCGAGGTGCTTCTGGGCGTGAAGGAAATAGCCCGAGAGGGTGTCCAGACTCCATTACGAGGGTTTGATGCTCTGTCATCACCTCGAGATATTGCTTTATGAGGCAGTATTGCATCCAGTTTTGACACACCTGTCCTGTCTCGCCGTAAGTGACCAGCTCATAAGGATAAAGTGCTATATCAAAATCTAAGTTATTATCTATCATTACCTGCACAGCTCGGGCGTCTGTGATACCTCTGTATTCAGAGATAGGTTTACCTTTTATATTGCCTTCTGGACGGTATCGGTAGCCGTAAATTCGCCCCATTGTTCGTAGCTCTTCCAAAAATTCGGGGGCAAGAGCCTCATGCAAGCATTCTGGGACATACCTTAGGGCGTTCCGTAGGGCTAGGACAGTCTCTTCTTTGTTTAAAAAATAGCCACGGCTTGGGGCTCGTCTGATATTTGGCAAAAATTCTTTTTTGGGAGGCAACACATCCGAAAGCCTCACAGTCAATGAGTTTTTTTTAAGGGTGTTTTTTTCTTTTTTTTTTTTTTTTTTTTTCTTTAATATATTTTTTTTTCTGGGTGTTTACTTCTCTTTACTATTTAATTATTTTTTTGTC
>WRIO01000180.1 GCA_009782695.1 Candidatus Cloacimonadota bacterium | reverse complement strand
AGCGGACGGGGTGGTTATAATATATCGTCCGCAGGACACCAAGCCATTTATAATTTATAATTTATAATTTGCTTAAGTCCGTCCGAAGGACACCACATTTCTAATTTCTAATTTCTAATTTATTTCTCACTCCTGCCCAAAACAGTGGCACCATGATCTCATGATGACCGACAAAGTAATACCCAGCCCCGCTGTTCTGGACAGGTCTCTGGGTGATATTTGTGGCAGAGCGGTACTGATAGTTCATATCAAAGACAGCAGTGGTAAAGTTAGTCACTTCTGCCTTATTGCGGCACATAGTCAGTGCCTTTAAAAACACTTCTGGTATGATGACAGCCGAGCCAAAGTTTATAAACACGCCGCCTTGATGTAGCTGTGAAACTAAATTTGCCAGTATCAAAAAGTCACGATACGAGCAGTCGCCGATAGCCTTTCCATTTGCTGTCTTGTGCTGGTGGACTATATCTGTGCCGATAGCTATATGGACAGTGACAGGGATATTCATTTCAAACGCAGACCTTAAAATAGACAATTGCGGGTTAAACAAATCCTTTTTCTCAAAAAGATATTTTCCTATAGCCTCTCCGTAGCCAAGCTGCTCGCCCGAAGCTGCTGTGATTATCTCATTTATCACATCGCAAGTATCACTCGCCATCCCAAAAGAGCCGTCCTCTATGCCTTCTGCCACTTCCTCTGAAGTGCACCCGTGAGAAGCTACCTCAAAATCATGTATCACTACCGAACCGTTCACACATATACCTTGTATAGCACCTAATCTCATCATTTCTATGATTAGGGGAGCTAGACCAACCTTGATGATATGCCCACCGAGACCTATGATTATTGGCTTTTTTGACAGAAATGCAAGTGCGGTCTTTTCTATGAGTTCGGAGAAGTCTTTACCCTTCAAAATATTTGGCAGGCAACTGATAAAATCTGTTATATTTGTTTCTGTCACCTTTGCAAAATCGGCAACCGAGATTTTACTGTTCCTATCTGCCACCTTGTATTTTTTTAAGTCACTATGATCAAATAGTTTATACTTTGTCATTTATCAGCTTTTGCCACCGTTCCATTTCACTGAAAATACAGCCGCAGTGTTTTTGTCGATACATCTGCTGCATTTTTGACAAGACAATGCCTTTTTTCCAGAGGTCACGCAAATCTTGATACCAAAATGGGACTTGGGTAGCCTGTTCGATATTATATCCGACCATCTTTATCAGGTCATGTTTTTGGTGCATAGAGCAAAGTAAACTAGTAGAAAAATAATCAGACTTTTCCTCTTTTGCCTTTAATGCAGCTGCTTCTAATCTTTCATGGTAGCAATGAGGGCATATAGAGTCCCTAGTCTTCAAGGAAAAATCCAGAAATTGTATCAAGCCATAGTTATTGATTTCTATGTAAGGTATACCTTCTCGGGCAACAAAATCCCGCACGCTTTCTCGGCGTTTTACATACTCTGTGGCTGGATGTATGTTATGATTATACCATACAGCTGTGATGTCATATTCAGTTTTTAGCGAATAATATGGTGCCACAAAGCACGGAGCACAGCAGATATGCATCATAATCTTTTTCATATCAACCTCCTAAATATTTATTTAATTCTTCTGTCCCCGATAGCACAAATTTCCCATTTGTTATGATAGGTATTTTTACTCCTTTTTCGGTGATAGCAGTGATGTGTTCTATCTCGTGATAAGGCAAAGTGATATCCACATGCACTTGCATGTAAGCTTTGATAGGTGCTTCTTTTCGCAGGATGGTCTGCTCGTTGTCACGGGAAACTATTTCTTTGCCATTCGGGTTAAAAATAGCTATATCCTCTTCTCTGGTATAGCAGGTGTCACCGATAGCAAAGTGGGGACCCATCTTTTCGATGATGAGTATCGGCAAGAGTGATAAAATATCGTATTTTTGCGAAACTGAATAAGCTAGCGTGTTTGTGCCGATGGCAAACTCGCCCAGAGGCAGTGATTTATGGGGGAATATTAGGTTTTCTTCTATGTAATGTTTATTATCTTCTTCTTTTTCATAATTTTTACAGCTATAAGCTGATATGCGACCATCGACAAATTCTATCTCTAATTCCTTGTAAAACAGGCTGTCCAAAAATGTCTCTGATATATGAAGGAGTCCCTGCGTCCCTTTTAATTGCGGTGAAGTAAACACTTCTCCCACAGGGATATTTTGGGTAGCTCCACAGTTGTAAAAATTGGTCTGTTTACCGGGGTCTTGTAGCTTTTGCATTTTTACAGTTAGGTCAGTTCTATTCTTTCCCTTTCCTTTGATATGCACTTTATCAGCTAGGTCGAGGGCATCTATGATCTTTTGCTGTATGTCCAAATATAGTTGGTTCGGGAGCATATTTATATCGATAGTAGCATCGAATATTTCTGTGAATTTATCTCCAATAGCTGGTGTGGGGAAGGCTATGATGCAGTATGAAGTCTCTGCTCTTTTTGTAAACTGGGCAAAGAGTTGGGAATTTTCTGCTGTCATCTTTTGATTTAGTGGCATTTGCTCGTCTGTAAATTTCGGGCATTCTGGTTTGTTTTCGGGAGCAAAAGGTTTTTCACCGAATGGGTCAAAGTATATCGTCCCTGAAAAGTCCCCCATTATATCTTTTAATTCTGTGTAGCATTTTTCTATGGTTTTTAGATTTTTTTCTACATAATCTTCGTCAAGGTATAAAGCATGGTCAAAACGGTGGTCATATAGGTATTGCTGGTCATAATTCCCCCCATTGACTGCGGCTACGCAGACCTTTAAGCCATAGCAGCTTTCTATCTCTTCTATCAAATATCTAGCTAATCTTTCCATACCAAGTGGGTAATATAAGGTCACAGTCTTTTTGATAGTATAGTCCTTGCCTCCCTCAGCAAAACCGTCTATATAAGCTTTTGCAGTCTGCTTCATAACCTTTTGCAGTTTTTCAGCAGGTAGAGAGTTTAGAAACTCTGCTGTCTTTATGTCATCCTCGCTTACATACACTCCAAAATAGTAAAGATATCTCAAATCGGTTAGATCTGCCTCTTTTACCCATTTTGTGAAAAAATCAAATTCTGGACAAAAACGCCGAACCAACTGCATATACAGGTTGTCGTATTTAGAGGATAGGTCATATTCCCTCCACAAAGACAGCAGCTTTTCATAGTCAGGCCCGTGAGTAATATATATATCTTTGTAGTCTATAAATAGCTGTGTGATGCTCGCAATTTGGTGCGCCAAGCCCTCATGAGCTAGCCTATGAAGCGAGATAATCTTGCAAAAGAGCATGCTGTTTAGCTGACCTATTTTATCACCAAAGCATTGAACTGCATAACGCGGGTTCGCATAATCTGCCTCATATATATCTATCATTTTGTGAAAATGTTCTTTCTTATTTTTGGAAGCAAATAGTTGCACACTGCTGTGCTTTAAATCATGTTGGAAGTCTGCAGCCAGTATGCTATCTGCTGCTAGGATAATGTCTGCACAAGTCCAGAGAAATTTTTCCCAGCCTTCCTTTTCCATTTTTATCTCGTCATAGATAGTATTGAAAATCTTTAGATTCTCCCGATACATCGGTAACAGTTCTTTATCTTTTTTACTGATATAATCTCTATATATAGACATATTTTATTTTCCTTTC
>WRIO01000179.1 GCA_009782695.1 Candidatus Cloacimonadota bacterium | reverse complement strand
TCATTAGCTTTGCTACAAATTTAGAAAAAACTATAAATGAAATAAAAAACCAGGAGGGGAACGACCCTATTATTATCACAACAACAGCAAACTATCGCAAAGACCAGATTAGTTTTGTGGAAACAAAAAAACTTTTGAAAACTGAAACGAAACCTGTGCTATTACTATTCGGCACGGGGAATGGCTTGCACGAGGATATACACTCGCAAGCTGATTTTGTATTGGTGCCCATACAGGCAAGAACCGATTACAATCATCTTTCAGTTCGAAGTGCTGTTGCTATCGTGCTAGATCGTTTACTTTCCGAAGAATACAAGGAGGAACTATAAATGGATATCATCCAAATGGTTACAAAAGAGCAACTTAGAACTGACCTCCCCGAATACCGAGTAGGCGACACTGTGAAGGTGCACTACAAGATAAAAGAGGGAGCAAAAGAAAGAATTCAAGCTTTCCAAGGCATCGTGATCCAAAAGAAAGGTGCTGGCATCTCACGAACATTCACTGTGCGTAAAGTCAGTAATGGCGTAGGTGTGGAAAGAATTTTCCCAATAAATTCACCTCTAATAGACAAATTAGAGATAGTGAGATACGGTCAGGTTCGTAGAGCGAAATTATTCTATCTGCGAATTGCAAAAGGAAAAGCAAGCCGTATAAAAGAAAAAAGAATTGTGAAAAATGCTTAAAGATAAAAAAGGAGACGATGAGTCTCCTTTTTTTTTGCTGATTTCATAGTAGGGAAGGCAGTAGATTAAATTCTAAATTAAATCCCCTTCCACACGATAAGGATTTTCTCTTTTATCCTTGACAAATAAGTCTCCATAAAATAATTTGACTATGTGGAAAGTATAAAAAAGGAAGTTCGGATTTATCTAAAAGGGATGACTTGTGTAAACTGCAAGCTCTTGATAGAGGAGGTTTTAGGCGAGCAGAACTCTATCGTGGAAGCAAAAGTCGATTATGTCCAGGGCTTTGCTGATATAAGCTATGAGGAGAGCAAAATCCAGATAAATGATATAGCAGAGACCATAAAATCGCTTGGTTACAAGGTATTTTTCGAGAAACCGAGGCTATCCATACCGGTTATTTTCGCTGCTGTGGGGGCGGTTCTATGCATAACTTTACTCCTAAAATATATCTCCACGACCGCTCTTTTTTTGTCCTTCCCGATAGCACAAGAGGGAATGGGCTATGGTGTGGTCTTTGTCATAGGCTTATTTACTTCGCTTCATTGCATCTCAATGTGTGGCGGTATCAATCTATCGCAAACTATGACAGTCAAAGAGAAAAATCCCACACCCCGTCAAAATGGAGAGCAGGGACGCTCTCCGCTACAACTGGAGCGGGAAAAAACAATGTTTTCAAGGATGTCGTTGTTTATCCCGAGTTTCCTTTACAATTCTGGTCGAGTGGTATCATATACTTTGACCGGAGCCGCAGTTGGCAGTTTGGGTTCTATAGTCGCTATTTCCGATAGTTTTCGCCAGTCTATTTTACTCCTTGCAGGCTTTTTTATGCTTATGATGGCTCTGTCTATGCTAGACATAGTCCCTTTTTTCAAGCGAATCAGCCTGCTATTTTCAGCTACAAAAAAAGAAAAAACAAACAAAAGTCCCTTTATCATAGGTTTTTTAAATGGCTTTATGCCCTGCGGTCCCCTGCAAGCTATGCAGCTGTATGCCCTGTCCACTAGCAGTCCTCTTTGGGGTGGAGTGGCGATGTTTATCTTTGCTGCCGGCACTTTTCCCCTGATGTATCTTTTAGGGGTTGCAGGTAGCTATATTGCCGGTCTAAAAGGGAATATGTTTAGCAAATGGGTGCTAAATGCAGGAGCGGTTTTGATAGCTTCTATGGGGTTGCTGATGATATTAAACGGGCTGTATGGTCTGGGGCTTGGCTTTGATCTACAAAAAAGCAAGGGTGGGTTTGTCCCAACTATCGATGCCGGCGAACAAATAGTGCGTTCTGACCTCCTGCCAAATGCTTATCCAAACATAACCGTGGCGAAAGATATCCCTGTCAAATGGGTGATAACTGCTCCAGAAAACAGCATAAACGGATGTAATAATAGGGCTTTTATCCGCGAGTATGGTATCGAGCATACTTTTGTGCCGGGGGAAAATGTGCTGTCATTTATTCCCGAAAAAACAGGCAAATTTAACTATTCCTGCTGGATGTCTATGATTCACGGCTCTATCACGGTGGTAGAGATGGGGCAGGATGTTAGCTTGCAAAATGACCGTCTGTCCCCTGAGCCAGCCGGGTATCAGATTTGGAGTGAAGAGATAGCTTATGCGGCTGTGATAGACGGCTCGCAATATGTAGAGATAGATTTAGGCGACGAAGGATTTTCGCCTGCTATCATCCTCGCTCTCCGTGATATTCCTTTATATTTGAGCATCAATATCCTTTCGGCTGACCCTGCGAATTTTAGGTTGCTTTTTCCTGCTGACAAAAGGATAGAAAATACCACTATGGGGAAAAACACGATAGAGCTGAACCCCGTTACAGATTTTGCTTTTTCGACATTTGATTATGTTTTTTTTGCTTATGTAAAGGTCGTAGCGGATTTGACGGACTTAGATATAGAAAGTATAGAAGAAGAAATATTTTTGTATGAGACATTGATTTATCCACTGGAATATTTCCTGGAATGATAAAATGAGGAGATGATATGAAAACAGAGATTTTAACTATCGGTGGTATGCACTGTGCCGCCTGCTCGGCACGCATCGAGAGGGTTCTTTCCAAAATGACAGGCATCATAAAGGCTTCTGTGAATTTAGCCACAGAAAGGGCATCTGTCACTTTTGATGAGGAAATCTGCAATTTGGAGCTGATAAAAGAGCGTATAGAGAGTTTGGGATTTCAGGCAATAGAGAACAAAAAATCTACAAACGCCGAGGAAGAGTATGACAAGAAATCGCGTGAAATAAAGATTTTGAAGATAAAGACTGCCATAGCTATGATATTTGCGATACCCCTATTTTATATAGCTATGGTGCCGATGATCAAGTTCATAGACTTCCCATTTTCGCTGTCACTGCACTTTCTGATGATGGATTTCCCCCTAGTTTACGCTGCTATCGAGATTATGCTTGTCTGCCCTATCATAGCTGTGTGCTACAAGTTCTACACTGTCGGCTTTAAAGCCCTGCTAAACAAAAGTCCAAATATGGATTCCCTGATAGCAGTTGGGACAGCGTCAGCACTCATTTACAGCTTTTATCTGACCTATAAAATAGCAACCAGTGACTATTTAGTTGTCTTTAAAGGCGTTCGCAGCTTGACAGTAGACAATCTTTATTTTGAGTCAGCAGGTATGATTTTTTCCCTGATATTGCTCGGAAAGACACTCGAAGCTATCTCAAAGGGAAAGACCAGCGAGGCTATAAAAAAACTAATGGGGCTGGCGCCAAAAACCGCTATCATCATAGACGGTGGCGCCGAAAAGGAAGTGCCTATCGACAATGTAAAAATCAATGACATTGTGGTGGTCAAGCCGGGGGCAAAAATACCTGTGGATGGGACAGTCGTAAAGGGGGACACCTCTATCGATGAATCTATGCTCACCGGCGAGAGTATGCCTGTGAAAAAAAATATCGGGGATATGGTGTATTCTGCGACTATAAATACCTCAGGTTTTATCCATTTTCGAGCGGATAAGATAGGTGA
>WRIO01000178.1 GCA_009782695.1 Candidatus Cloacimonadota bacterium | reverse complement strand
AGGGTTTTGCTTGTCAAAAGACTTTACGCCGACAAGTTTAGAGGACGGTGGTGTGCGAGATCACTCGAACAATAAAAGCTATGATTTACAGACCAAAGCCAACTTCACCCTGTTTGATTATCACACCCTTGGGCTGTCGGCAGGCTACACCTTTGCCGATGTTCGAAATGTCCCCAGCTCGATTTATCAGAGAAATTACAGGCAATACCGTGATGTAAAACGCTATCAAATTAGTGGGATGATGACCCTGATTCCGGCTTCGTTTATAGTGCTGTATCCACAGGTTTATTATGACGCTTATGACAATGTTTATCAGGAATTTAGCGACTTTCATTTGCACAATAGGACTTATGACTCTATCATCAAAAGCTGGCTTTTCGGCTCGCAAATTCGGTCAGAGTTAGTCACCTCCGGCAAAGATAAGCTATACCACCTATATAGATTTGAAAAGCAGGTTTATGACCGAAAAGACGATAGAGAATACACCGAATGGACCTCGAACCACACCTATCTAAACCAGACTTCTGCTATGCTAAATCACAAATTTTCAGAGGACTGGCAGTCAAGCATAGCTATTGGCTTTTCGCAGTCTATCAGGAATTTTCACACTCCTGAAAACACGACCGAAAGTGTGACTACCGATTGGTATGCAGAGCCCTCTTTTGCGCTGACTTTTGCAAACTCTTTTACGGATATAAACCTCGGAGTGTCTCGAAATATCCAATACCCCACCCTGCGTCAGCTCTACTCAAACTCACGAGGAAACCTGCGGCTACTGCCTGAAAGAATATGGAAAACAGAGCTCTCTACGGGGTATAAAACACTTGGCGATGGCTTGATCTTTAATCTGGAAAGTAGTGTCTTTTATAATCATATCCAGGGGCTGATAGACAGGATAAATAGCCCTATTTACCAAAACCAACCGGCGCGAGAAAATGCAGGATTTGAGGTCTTGCAGGGGTGCCTGCTATCGAATAAAGTTCAGATAAAAAACCAGCTCAGCTACCTGAAACTAGATATGAATAAAGGGTTTACTTTCACAGAGATGCCGTGCTGGACTTTTGACCATACCCAAGAATATTATATCCTGCCAGATCTAAAATTTACCTATCAAATCGGTTGGTCTGACCAGATCCAAAGCCTCGATGATGGTGGCAGCTTGCACACACTGCCCGATAAAACTCTGCACAATATAGGGGTGCACTGGTCTATAAACAAACACTTTAAATTAGCTCTCTCGATGTCGAATATATTTGACATCGACTATCAAGAGGAATACGGCTATCCCGCAGCAGGTAGAGACTTCTCAGCAACGGTGGAAATTAGAAATTAGGTGTGCTTCGCACTGATGTTGCGGAAGGCGGAGGGGCAACCTCCCATACGAAATTCGTGACCAATTATAAAATATGCTTTTAGGGTGAAAAAACATTCTTGTGAGAATCTTTCACATATTTACTTCTTATAGCCATATATTATAATGTCTTTGAGGAAGCAAAAAGCAATATCGCTTGGAACATGTCAGACCTTGTCCAAGCGATTTTGCTTTCTGCTTGTTCTATTTCATTATATTATATGCTGTTATGGAGTATACATTTTTGAAACTTTTAAAAGGTAGAATTTTTTAGTTTTAATGTCTTGAAAATAAATAAGATGTAACACATTGAGACATAGTGGTCACCTACTCAATCTCTATTTTTTTTTGACACAAAAACGATAGTGAATTGTTATATATATGATTGACATATTTTAGGAGTATTAAATGCAGATAAATATCACATTTCCGGATGGAAAAAGCAAACAATTTGAGGCAGGGATCACCGCTTTTCAGGTGGCTGACTCTATCAGTCACAATCTGGCTATGAAAGTGGTGGCAGCAGAGATTGACGGCAAACTTTATGACACCAAACATCAAATAAATAAAGATAGCAAGATACTATTTCATACCTTTGACACCGAAAAGGGTAAAGAAGTCTTTTGGCATAGCACCTCGCACCTGATGGCACAAGCTGTGAAAGAACTTTTTCCAAATGTCCTGGTCACTATCGGACCTGCTATCGAAAATGGCTTTTATTATGACTTTGATAGAGAGACAGCCTTTACAGACGAGGAGCTGGTGCAGATAGAGAATAAAATGCTTGAGCTGGCAAAACAAGACTTGGTGTATGAGCGGAAGGAGCTTTCTCGTAACGAGGCAATGGACTTCTTTCAAAAAATGGGGGAGAGCTACAAAATAGAGCTGCTGGAAGCGATACCTGAAGGCGACACTATCTCTGTCTATACACAGGGGACTTTTGCAGACTTGTGTCGCGGACCACACCTATCAAACACCCACAACATCAAAGCGGTGAAGCTCACCAAAACTTCTGGTGCTTACTGGCGTGGTGACGAAAAGAACAAAATGCTGAAAAGGATTTATGGCATTAGCTTCCCCTCAAATAAAGAGCTAAAAGATTATTTAGAAAAAATAGAAGAGGCAAAAAAGAGAGACCATCGCAAATTAGGACGCGATCTAGGACTTTATTCCCAAAGCGATGAAGTAGGGGCTGGCTTGATATTATGGCACCCAAACGGGGCTATGATGAGGCATTTGATAGAGACCCATTGGAAAAAGAAGCACCTGCAACACGGCTATGAGCTGGTGGTTACCCCTCATATCGGCAATGAGCAACTGTGGATAACCAGCGGGCACGCAGGTTTTTACGCCGATAGTATGTATCAGCCGATACAGGTCGATGAGCAGAGCTATTATATAAAGCCGATGAACTGTCCTTTCCATATCAGTATATACAACAGCCAAAAAAGGAGCTATCGCGAACTGCCAATACGATATGCAGAAATGGGAACAGTTTACCGCTATGAAAGGTCAGGGGCATTGCACGGCTTGATGAGGGTGCGTGGCTTTACCCAAGATGACGCACACCTTTTTTGCACAAAAGAACAGATGCCTGTAGAGGTGGAAAAAACTATCGAATTTAGTATCAATATCTTGCGGGACTTCGGCTTTACAGACTTTCAAATATACCTTTCCACCAGACCAGAAAAATATGTGGGAGAGCTGTCCGATTGGGATCAAGCAACAGAATCACTAAAAAACGCTCTGGAAAAAATGAACCTAAAATACGAAATAGACGAGGGTGGTGGTGCTTTCTATGGACCAAAGATAGATATCAAAATAAAAGACGCCCTAGATAGAGCGTGGCAATGCAGCACGATACAATTCGACTTTAATATGTCTGAACGCTTCAAAATGGAGTATATCGGCAGTGACAACCAGCCGCATAGACCCTTTATGATACACCGCGCGTTGCTCGGCTCGATAGAACGCTTCTTTGGCACCTTGATAGAGTATTACGGAGGGAATTTCCCTGTCTGGCTTTGCCCTGTGCAGGCTATGATAGTCACTATCTCCGAGCATTTTGAAGGCTATGCCCAAGAGGTAAAAAAACTACTGGAAGAAAAGGATATCCGCGTAAAAATAGATGTTCGGAGCGAAAAAATAGGCTTTAAAATACGCGAGGCAGAGATGCAGAAAATACCATTTATACTGGTCATAGGCGAAAAGGAAAACAGCAGCAAGACGGTATCTGTCCGCAGGCACACAAAAGGTGATCTGGGGGCAAAAACTGTGGCAGAAGTGGTGGGGATGATAGGTTCTGAATAGAGGCAGCAGTATAATTA
>WRIO01000177.1 GCA_009782695.1 Candidatus Cloacimonadota bacterium | reverse complement strand
CCCCGTACAAACCCTCCCCGGCCTTCCGGGGGAAAGGAAAAAACCCTAAAATTCTTTATCCGCCGAAAGGCCCCCCATTTTTAAATTTTTTGGCCCCCCCCCCCCCTACATTAGCGACAGCGGGTCTATATCTATCGTCATATCTATTTTTTGGGGGCAATCAAATTCGGCGATAAACCTATCCAAAAACCGCTGAACATAAGCCCCTTTGGCTGCTTTTATTATCAAATGATAGCGATATTTATTCTTGATTTTCGGCAGAGGGGCTTCGATAAAAGGTAACAATATAAACTCATCTTCAGGGAACTCTTGTTCTATCATTTTCAGTAGAATCTGGCTATTTATCAGCTTTTCTTTTAGAAACTCTAAATCTAAGCAGGCAAAAAGTATCCTGCAAAGCTTGTATTTTGGCGGATAAAACAGCTCAGAACGGGTGACTATCTCTTTATACGAAAAGCCCAAAAAGTCTTGTTTAGCAGCAAGGGTCAGCGCATAGTGTTCTGGGTTTCGCGTCTGAATAATCACTTCGCCTTTTTTGTCCCCTCGACCGCTCCGACCTGCCACTTGGGTAAGCAGCTGAAATGTCTTTTCCACAGCACGAAAATCAGGCATATTCAATGTGGTTTCTGCCAGTATCACGCCCACCAGAGTAACATTGTGAAAATCAAGCCCTTTTGATATCATCTGAGTTCCAAGCAGTATGTCGATATGCTGATTTCTCATAGCCTCAAACATCTCATTGAAGCTGTTCTTTTGCCGTGTCGTATCGCTGTCCATTCGAAGTATTTTTGCAGAAGGAAAAAGCAATTTCAGTTGGCTTTCTATCTGCTCTGTGCCTGGACTACCATAATTAAAACGATAATCATTACACTCTGGACATTTACGCGGAACATCAGCAAAGTAGCCACAATAATGGCAAATCATTTTGCTGTCGTTTTTGTGATATGTCAGGCTGATATCACAGCTATCACATCGGAATACCTTGCCACAATTACCGCACTGGATATAGTTCGAGTAGCCCCGCCGATTGTGAAAAAGTATCACCTGTTCTTTTTTCTCTAATCTATCCAAGATTTTTTGCTTTAAAGCGGTTGAAAAAAAACTTTCCTGCTCCTCATTTTTCATATCTACTATGCTCACATTTGGCAGTATAGCTGTTCCCGGACGGGTGTCCATAGTGAGTAGCTTATATTTTCTGTTTAAGCTATTCCCCCAGCTCTCCAATGAGGGTGTGGCACTGCCTAAGATTACAACTGCCTTTTCGATACCTGCTCTCATTACGGCTATATCACGCCCATTGTAACACGGCTGGTGGTCTTGTTTATAAGACGACTCGTGTTCCTCATCGACTATGATCACCCCGATGTCTTTCAGCGGTGCAAAGATAGCACTTCTAGCACCTATCACGATTTTTATCTTTCCTTCTGTGATGAGTTTCCATTGAAAATACCTTTCTCTGTCGTTCAAACTGCTGTGTAGCACGGCGATGTCATCACCAAATACATTGTAAAACCGCCCAACAGTTTGGGGGGTGAGTGATATTTCGGGCACCAACATAATAGCCGTTTTGCCTTTATCTATGCTGTGTTTGATAGCCTCGATATACACTTCTGTTTTCCCACTGCCTGTGATACCATAAAGCAAAAAAGCACTATAAACCTGCTGATCCAGAGCATTTTTTATCGTGTTGATAGCGTTGCACTGCTGCTCATGATACTCCACCTTTTTGGGTGGCTGTCTTTCCACAAATTCAAATATATCTATATCTACTTTACGAGGGGTTACTTCTATCAGCTTTTTGGTTTTTAGGGCTTTAACCGTAGCATAAGGTATCTTTGGTGCTAAGTCTTTTAGGGCTATCTCACCCTGCGCATCGTGGATTATATCATAAGCAGACTGCTGGTTTTCTGTTAGCTTTTGTAAATGTTTTATATTCTGTTCGTCCACCGGCAAAGCCCGAACATAATTCGCAAAAACAGGCTTTATTTTTTCGTCAAAACTGCGAAAGACTTCTATGGCTTTCTCTTTTTCCAGGCTTTCGATAGCGTGATAAAAATCGCTTGCCCTCACTATCTCTCGCAAGGTTATCACCTGCACCCATTCAGCTTTTTCAGCTTTTTGCAAAGCATTTATTATTTCGTGTTCTGTCTTGGTTAAAGTCTCCGCCAATGGTGTATGCAGTAGCCTAACTTTTTGGGTCACCTGATGCTTTAGAGCCAAAGGGAGCATAGTGTCTATGATGACGCCTAATGCTGTCTTGTAATAATCGCTCATCCACATAGCTAACTGCAGCATATTAGTCGGCATCACAGGAGTGTCATCAACCACTTCTAAAATATTCTTATAGCGGATACCCGCTTCTGGTTCTATCTGCTGTATCACTATCCCAGTGTAAAGACTTCGCCCCACAGATACTATCACCCGGATACCAGGTGGCAGAGGATGATGGTGCTGGTAACCTAAACTTTTATTTAGTTTTAATGGGACAGATACTTCGTAAAGGGGCATATTTTTGACTATTCTATTGTCACATCATCAGGCATATCTACGGCTTCGTGACAATCAGAACAATAAAAAATTCCCTCTGGTTCAAAGCTTTCTGACCCAGTATGAGAGAGGTTGCTGCCTTCTATGACAAACTTATCTATTCCTGTATAATTACTATAAAAATTTACAGAGCCGCATTTACATGGCTTTAAATCTATCTTTTTCATACTACTCCTTTGATCTTTAAACATTTCTCTAGCACCTTTTTTATGCTTGCTAACTGCATCTGCGTGCTGCTGTCACTCAGTGCCTTTTCGGGTTGTGGGTGTGTCTCTATAAACAGACCATTGACAAACCCGGTAGCCAGAGCTGCACTAGCCATCATAAAGGCGTGTTCGGGCGTGCCACCAGAAGTTTTGGTCTGTGAAGGCCTTTGCATACTGTGTGTAACATCGAATATCACCGGGTAACCCAGCCCGCTCATGATAGGGAAACTGCGAAAATCGACAACTAAATTGTGATAACCAAAGCTCGTTCCTCTCTCGGTGAGTAGTATTTTTTCGTTACCGCACGAAGTGACCTTTTCCACTTGGTGTGCCATATCTTCGGGTGCCAGGAACTGACCTTTTTTTAGGTTTATTATCTTGCCTGTCTTGGCAGCAGCCACTATCAAAGCAGTTTGACGGCACAAAAAGGCGGGTATTTGTAAAATATCAGCAACCTCGGCAACGCCAGAAACTTCTGTAGTTTCGTGCACATCGGTCAAGATAGGGACATCAAACTCTCTTTTTATGCGATATAGCAATGCCAATCCCTGCTCAAAACCTGGTCCTGTATAGGAATCGACTGCAGTCCTATTTGCCTTCATATAAGAAGATTTAAAGATAAAGGGGATATTTAATTTTGAAGTCACATTTTTTAGATATTCTGCCGTTTGGAGCATGATATCCTCTGTCTCTATCACGCAAGGACCTGCTATCAAAAAGAATGTTTTTCCCTCTTTTAAAGATTTAAACAATGTATCTATTGTCATTTATGAACTTCCATTTTCGCTATTTTTACATAAGCCATTTTTTTATATCGCCTTTTTTTGTCAAGAAAACTCTATGCGTAAAAAAGCTCTTTTTTCTTTTTCAATTTTTGGTATACTTTATTCTCGTAACCTTATGTTTTATATATATATACTACAAGGA
>WRIO01000176.1 GCA_009782695.1 Candidatus Cloacimonadota bacterium | reverse complement strand
TCTCTTTGCCTGAACCTAAATCTTTAGAAGTGCCATCAACATTTCCTTTCAGTCCCCACTTAGCTTCAAATTCATAGCTTTCAGGAGCAGCCTCTAAATATCTCCACCCATCAGAATAAGTGGGCTTTACATAAAAAATATAGCCACCAGCAGGTCCTTTATCGCCAATACTATATGATACAGGAGCTATTACAGTCTAGCTGTTTATATTTATGCTAGCACATATATAGAGTAATCACGATAGAAAATATAATACTAAGCTTTAAAGTCATTTTCTCTTCCTTTAAATCTGCTACTTTACAATCCCTCTTTTCGAGCTTTTACAAAATTCTATAAATGTCTTTTGCCCGTCTGTTAGGTTTTTTATATTTTCTGCATGCTCGATAGCCTGAGCGACATTGTATTTTTTTAAGTAAAATATTTTAAAGATTTGGACGATGCCTTCGATTTCTGCATCAGAAAACCCTCTACGGCTAAGCCCGACAGTGTTTATGCCTGCCATACTATAAGGGTTGCCTTGCCCACGGGTAAAAGGGGGAATATCCTTTTTTATAGCGGAACATCCACCTATAAAGGCGTGTTTGCCTATCTCTACGAATTGCGAGACAGCAGTCATGCCACCGATAGTAACAAAATCAGCGATATGGACATGACCAGCGAGGTTTACAGCGTTAGCGAGGATTACATTACTTCCTATCTGGCAGTTATGGGCGATATGGGCATACGCCATTATCAGATTATTGTTCCCGACCACTGTATCCTCATCGAGCGTGGCGGACAGGTGAATAGTCGAAAGCTCTCGGATATGGTTATTGGCTCCGATGATTAGTTTGGTCGGCTCGCCATTATATTTTAAGTCTTGGCAAGGCAGACCTACGCTGGCAGAAGGGTATATTTTGTTGTTTTTGCCTATGGTGGTTCGTCCTTCCACGATAGCATGTGTCATCACTTCTGTGCCAGAATCTATGCTGACATACTGCCCTATGATAGCATAAGGTCCGACAGTGACATTTGGGGCAAGCTGAGCTTCGGGGTGGACGATAGCAGTTGAATGGATATTACTCATTTCTTCACAACCTTTGCCATAAAGTCACCCTCACACACTTTGTCATTACCCACATAAGCATCTCCGTGCATTTTAGTCAAGAATGATTTCATCGATATACAGGTCAACACGAATCTTAAAGTGTCGCCCGGTAACACGGGTTTGCGGAATTTTACATTGTCTATCGAAGCGAAGTAAGCAACGAAGTTTTGGGGGTCGTCCATTTGGTTCAGGAGCATTATCCCGCCTGTTTGAGCCATTGCCTCTACTATCAACACACCGGGCATTACAGGGTGGTCTGGAAAGTGTCCCTGAAAAAAAGGCTCATTTATAGTGACATTCTTTATGCCGGTGATACTTTCATTCGGCTTAAAATCTATTATTTTATCCACAAGTAAAAATGGGTATCTATGTGGTAAAATCCGCATAATAGCATTTACATCAAAGACGACTTCGGCTGTTGTATTTTTTTGGTAAATCTTTTGTAGGTCTTGTTTTATTTGGATTTGTTTCAGCTTTTTTACCAGTTCTACATTGGTCTTGTGCCCTGATCTAGCCGCTAATATATGCCCTTTTATCGGTTTCCCCAGTAGAGCAATATCACCTATCAAATCTATCACTTTATGACGAACAAACTCGTTGTAGTAGCGGAGCTCTGTGGTATTTATCAGCCCTTGGTCATTGATGTGGATGTCCTCTTTGATATCAAATAAAGCCTTTAGTTTTGGTATGGCATCTTGGTCTTTCTCTGGATCTGCCAGCACCAAAGCATTGGTAAGTGACCCGCCTTTTATCAGACCTGCTTCCTTTAGCATAAGGATTTCGTGCAAAAAGCAGAATGTGCGGGCATGAGCAAAGTCGTTTTCAAAATAATCAAGGTTTGGTAAAAATGTGTATTGCGTGCCGAGGTATTTATGCTGAAACTCTATCATAAAGGTGACTTTTAGCTCGTTTGAAGGCACTATCACTATATCCACATTGTCATCTGGAGCGGAAAATGAGATTGCCTCATCAAATTCAAAATACTCGCGGATAAACTCCTGTTCCACAGTGCCTGCTTGCTGTAATAAGTGATAAAATGGATAGGCACTACCGTCTGCCACAGGGACTTCACCACCATCGACCTCGATAAGGATATTGTCTATATTTAAAGCCTTTACTGCAGCCAATACATGTTCGATAGTCGAGATGGAGCCAACCCCTTTTATGCCGATAGTAGTTCCACGCGAGATGTCTATCACATAGTCGATAGTGGCTGGTATCCGTGGCTGGTCGGGCAGGTCTGTCCGAACAAATACTATCCCTTCATCTGTGTTCAAAGGCTTAAAAGTGATGGTGGTCACTTCGCCATAGTGCAGCCCTATCCCAGTAAAACTGGTCGCTTTGATAATCGTTTGCTTGTTTTCTTTCATATTTTAATCTCAATATTTATCGTTTTTTGTTATGGAGAGCGGGACGCTCTCCGCTACATCCGCCCGTTGGACACCACATTTATATTTTATAATTTGATTTCAGCTTTTCATCTGCTTTTTTACAAACCGCACCACTGCTGGCAAATCTTTTAACGAGCTGGTGATTTTCTTTTGTTCATAAGCCGTGATAGCGGGTGTGCCAAAGTATTTGCCAGATGGGAGTCCTGCTGCCACTCCTGACTGGGCACCGACCATAGAGTTATCCTCTATTGTCAGATGTCCTGCCACTCCAACTTGACCTGCCAGATAAACAGATTTTCCGATATGTGTGCTGCCGGCTAGTCCCACCTGCGAGCATAGTATAGAGTGTGAGTCTATGCTGCAATTGTGTGCTATCTGCACCAGATTGTCTATTTTAGCATTTGCTCGGATGATAGTGGAGCCGACTGTGGCTCTATCTATGCAGGTGTTTGCACCGATTTCGACATCGTCTTCGATGACGACATTGCCCACTTGTGGTATTTTTATTTGAAAACCTTCTATTTCTAAGTATCCAAAGCCATCTGCACCTATCACAGCACCAGCATGGATGATCACCTTGTTTCCGATATGGCAATCATCATAAACAGTTACATTCGGACAAAGTTTGCTATCGCTTCCTACCACACACCTCTTACCTATTACAGTATTTGCACTTATTATAGCACCGTCTTTGATAGTGGTATCCTCGTCTATGACCACAAAATCTTCGATATGGACATCTGTCCCTATCGTTGCTGTGGGATGGATAGTAGCTTTAGGCGATATGGTTCTTTGCATTTTTTTGTCTTCCATAGAAAGTGCATAAGTAACTATACTCATAAAGGCAAAGTAAGGCTTGGGGACTTTTATGAAAACGGTGGAGTCTGATTTTTGGGAGAATATTTCCGATGTGCTGTCGAAATTCATAGGGCATAAAACTAGTCCAGCTTGGGAGGATATCAGGTCTTTTAGATACTTTTCATTCTCAAAAAAGCAGATAGACTTGATGTTTGCCTCATGTAATTCTGATACATTGTTAAAGCTTTTGCTTTGTAAATGTGGCTGGTCTACTATTTGACCTTTCCAAAGCTGGTTTAGTATCTTAAAAATGGTCTGAAAATCGATTTCGTTTTTAAATGTTTTCAATTTTTTAGTTAGCTTTGTTCATTTCAGTGATGACTTGTTGAGTGATATCAAATCTTTC
>WRIO01000175.1 GCA_009782695.1 Candidatus Cloacimonadota bacterium | reverse complement strand
TTGTTAGTATCGATATCACAGGTGCTAGCGGCGTTCGGCTTGATACTATGCCTCATATACCCACACTGAAATCATTAAATCTTCAGAACACTGCTATCAGTGACCTGAACCCTCTGAGCAGGCTAAAAAACCTTACAAACCTAAACATAGCAGATAACAATATAGAGAACATTACACCGCTCACAAATAACAAAGAGCTAGAAATATTAGACATAGTTAACAATAATAATATCAGGGATTTAGCCCCCCTAACCTCACTAAAGAAAATAAAAGAAGTGAAAAGTAAGAACCCTCCCCCTGCAGATATAGCAAGATTTCTAAACCAGAATAAAGAAGCAGGGCAACGGCTACAAAGGATGATCATCACCCATAAAAACTATCTACAAACGGCTTTCAACATAGTGCTAGCTATACTTTTAGCGTTTGTGATTACAAGGCTTTTTATAGTGCTAATTAGGGTGTATAAATCAAAGACAAAAACGAAAAAACCCATAGAAGCACCAGCCGAAGAAGTCTTAAATATTATGAACAAAAAGACGCCTGATGCGCATATTATTAGGCAATTGAACAATGCTATAAACGACAAAAGGTTCTATTTTCCTTTAAATAACAATGCCCTCACATGGCTTTCTGAGCTCATAGTAGATTTTGCTGATGACGAAGATATACAAAAGAAATCTATGGATGTGATGACGGAGATACAGACTAAGATAAAACAACATTTAGAACGCAATGAATGGGAACCTATATTTATAGCAACCACTGCTATAAATGAGTATTTTCCGAATAAAGTAAACCTAAAGCTACTAAAAAAAGCAAAAAAGAAACTACAACGTTCACCTTATATTAAATTTATCACAGTAAAAGGTGGCGCTTTCGAAATGGGTGATTTTCAAGGAAGGTCGAACCTATTGCATGAAGTGGAAGTCAGTAGCTTTAAAATATCCGAAGCTCCTATCACGAATCAACAATTCTGCCGTTATTTAAACGAGGTTGGGAACAAAATGGAGCACGGGCAGACATTGATAAAAGTTGACACAGAATACTCCCGAATTAGTCTAAAAAATGGTGTCTATCACGTTTTGGAACCTTATGCTTCTTTCCCTGTCTATGAGGTTAGCTGGTATGGTGCACAAAGCTTCGCAGAATGGCTGGGTGGCAGATTACCCACAGAAGCAGAATGGGAATACGCAGCCCGCTCTAGCGGACAAAAAATTCCTTTTGCTACAGGGAAAGAAATCACACTAAAGACAGCTAATTATCTAGATAATGACCAAAAATCTTTTTGGAAATCACTTTTCCCTATCAAGTCATTCCCACCAAATAAACTTGGTCTATATGAGATGAGTGGCAACTTACTAGAATGGTGCTATGATTGGTATGACAACAATTATTATTTCGATTGCCCAAACAAAGACCCTATGGGACCCCAGCAAAAAGAATTAAAAGTGGCTCGTGGTGGTGCGTGGTGCTTTGGTAAGGAACAAACTTACACCTATTTCCGCAGTGCAGCAAAACCTTTGGCTAGGAACAATTATACAGGGTTCCGGGTAGTGTTACCCTTAAAAAATGATAAATAACATAGTGATATTTTATTTTTTCAGCAGTAGAGATAGAGCCATGTTCTTATCGTAATACTTACAAGTGCGAACATAGGGAGATGCCCTCCAGAAGATTTTTTTTAATTTTATAAAGACAGGAAAAGGATATATATATGGAAAATATAGATTTAGCTATCATAGGTGCAGGTCCAGCAGGGTTAAGTGCTGCTACTTATGGCGCCAGGGGTGGCTTGCGGACTATAGTTTTTGAAAAGAACATAGTTGGCGGGCAAATAACGCTCACAGCAGAAATAGAGAATTATCCAGGTTTTGCAGACATACAATCAGGCTACGACTTGGTGGAAAAAATGCAGCAGCAAGCAGAAAAATTCGGCGCTGTCATCAAGGAAGAAAGTGTCGAAAGTATCTCTATCGAAGGACACAATAAGGTAATAAAAACCGACCAAAATACTTATGAAGCAAAGGTAGTCATTTATGCCACAGGAGCAAGCCCGCGTAAATTAGATGTCCCAGGCGAAATAGAATACACAGGCAGAGGTGTGTCATACTGTGCTACTTGTGACGGTGCTTTATATAGGAATAAGGTAGTAGCAGTGATAGGTGGTGGCGATTCTGCTATCGAAGAAGCGATGTTCCTCACCAAATTTGCCTCCAAAGTGTATATCATCCACCGAAGAGACCAGCTCAGGGCTGTGCACACTATACAGCAAAAAGCCTTCGATAACCCAAAGATTGAGCTAGTTTTAGACTCAGTAGTAAGGGAAGTAAAAGGTGACCAGCAGGTTCGGACAGTTTCCATAGAAAATGTAAAATCAAAAGCCCTCTCTGAGCTAAATGTTGATGGGGTGTTTGTTTATGTAGGCATCATACCAAATAGTGATTTGGTAAAAGACCTTTTAGATTTAGATAAAGCAGGTTTTGTGGTCACTGATGTTGATATGCAAACAAAAATACCAGGCTTTTACGCTGTAGGGGATATACGGCAGAAATCTCTCCGCCAAGTAGTCACAGCCACCAGTGATGGAGCTATAGCAGCCTTTTTGGCTGAAAAATGGTTAAACGAATAGATAGGTAGAGAACATCAAAAATCTGGTGTCCACTCAGAAGAGGATCCTGCTCTTTGGGTGTAGCCATTCTCAAAACCGAGGGCTAGCATCACACCTTTCAAATAGTCATATTCTTGCTGTGTGATACACCTATCAATTTCAGGATAATCATTTGCTCGATAGGTGGGAAAATACTGCCCCATCAAACTGATATGGATATCATTTTCAAAGGTCTCCCACAGCCACCGGAGTATCATATCTACCCGGTTTATATTATCTGGTAACACCAAAAGCCTAACCATAGTGCCGAAAATAGCTATCCCGTCATCATTTAGGACCAAGTTCCCTGTCTGTCTATGCATCTCAATTATTGTTTTTTGAGCTGTCTTTGGGTAATATGGTATATGGGAATATTTCATCGCGGTTTCTTCATCCCAATACCTAAAATCTGGCAAGTATATATCTACTAATCCCTCTAATAATCGGAGGGTTTCCACTTTTTCATAAGCATTTGAATTCCAGATGACAGGGGTCAAGGGATTCGAGGTTTTAAATTCTTTTAGCACAGGTATCAAGTGCAAAGTATATGGTGTAGGACTCACGAGATTTATATTGTGAACTGATTTTTCGAGAAGACTACCAAACATAGCAAGAACATCTATAGCTACTTGGCATATCGTGTCCCTAGATTGACTGATAGGATAGTTTTGGCAATACACACAAAGCATATTGCACATCGTAAAGAATACTGTGCCACTGCCATTTTTTCCAGTTATAGCAGGCTCTTCTCCCCAGTGGCACATATAATCAGATACACACAGTTCATCTGGTGCCTTGCAAAAACCCTGGTTTTCGAGGGTTCTAGCCGAATCGCATTCATGTGGGCAGATATTACAAAGTTTCTTTTGTCCCAAAATCTAAATGCGAGTATTTGCTTTGTGTTATTTATCTAGCACAAAGCTGTGTGGCATCAATTCTTTTAAAGTGTTTATACGGATTTCGGTATCATTCCCATACACTATGAACATATTGTCAGAAAATTCTGCCATCACTTGTCTGCAAATACCGCAAGGGGCAAA
>WRIO01000174.1 GCA_009782695.1 Candidatus Cloacimonadota bacterium | reverse complement strand
ATCTCTGACCCTATGATAGGTTTCACTTCCGCTGCTATACAATTTTTATAGAAGTCCACTGCACCGTAGAGATTGCCATGATCGGTCATAGCTACCGCTGTCATACCCATTTCTTTGGCTACTTTTCCTATCATATTTGTGCGGCAGGCACCGTCTAATACACTATATTGTGTGTGGTTATGTAAATGAACAAATCCCATATTTACCTCTATAAAAAATCTATCGTCACGAATGCAAAAAATAAAATAAAGCGTTTTGTGTCAACTGCTTTTTTAGACTTAAACAAATTCAAACTAGGTTTCCGTAGGGAACCATGCCTAGCGAAGCGAACATCGCTCCACAATATCTATGCGGAGCTTGCTATACTATTTCCTCTACGATACAACAACTTTTTTGCTCTTTCGGTTCAATTTTTATTAGGTCTAATAACTTTTGGAGAAAATCTGGAAATAGTCTTTCATAACTGAATATATTATAATAAGTTAAAAGAGAGGGCAAGCAAGATTCACCGGAGTAGGTATGACCTAGTCCGATGACCATTGCTTTTTTGCTGTTTATTTCTTTTGTTTATATACAGTTACAAATATTTTGCATTTGAAAGTTATTAACAACATATAAAACTTGTCTTTAGCATCATTTTATTACTTTTTGGGGAAATCTTTCCTCGCGAAATTATGTGTTTTTCTTGCGGCCGTAAAAAATTTCTTGACTAAAAACACGCTTTAAAAAAGATGTCATTCGATTTATAATATAAAGAAAGTATGCTGTTTTAGTAGGGTAAATAGAGCCTTTATTGTCAGTATGTTTCACCTCTGTATTTTTATATGGAGGGATTATAGTGAGATAAAAATAACTACATATAGGGAGTAATTAGTCGATGAGACGAAGTACAATCAGAACAATTAGTATCGTTCTATTCGTTATAATCACCTTATTTTATCTTTCTCCGTTGTTTTTGGCAAAGGAATATGATGAATATGGTGATATATCGGGGATAAAGAAACCGATTAAATTTTGGACAAGCAAGATGCTGAAGCTTGGACTAGATTTAAGAGGTGGTATGGAAATCAATCTTTATGTTGACCTTTCCGAGCTTCCCCGCAATGACCACGATTCCGCTGTGAAGGCAGCTGTCGAAGTCATACAAAACAGGATCGACCAGTTTGGCGTAGCTGAACCTATGATCCAAAGGGTTGGCGACAATAAAATAGTCGTCCAACTGCCAGGCTTGCGAGATTTTCAAAGAGCAAAAGATTTGATAGGCAAGACAGCTCTACTCGAATTCAAGCTGGTAGCTACACCTGAGCAAACAAGCACTGTCATAAACCAAGTGGACAGCTGGCTTGCTCAAAATTATCAAAAATTTCCATACTTAAATGTATTAGATTATACAAGTGGCCAGCCAGAAAATGCTTTTGAGGACAGCTTAGGCATAGACCAAACTGCTTGGTACAACGATATCCTCAGCTATCTTACAAATGCCCAAAGCGGCAGGATGTCTGTCAGCTACGAATATAAGCAAGATTTGAGAAGGCTACTGAATGATCCTCTTTTTGAGGGTGCTGTCCCGCCCGGTTATCAGCTTTTGCTAGAAAAAGAAAATTCTATGGCACCTCGTGAAGATGTGCCTGTATATCTACTGATAGCAAATGCAGAATTGACAGGAACTTACCTCACCAATGCAGAAACTCGATTTGGTGGAAAAGGTGATTTTGGTGGTCAAAATAAGTCTTATGTAAACTTGCGTTTCAATCGTGAAGGTAGCCGCATATTCGAGAGGATCACAGGACAAAATATTCGCAGAAATCTCGCTATCGTCCTGGATGATGTGGTCTATATGGCACCTACTATCCAAGACAGAATTCGTGGCGGTGAAGCACAAATCACAGGGAATTTTACCTTGCAAGAATGTAATGACTTAGTGATAGTGCTAAAAGCAGGTAACCTGCCCGCTCCTGTGTCTATCGGAGAAGAGCGTATAGTAGGTCCTAGCCTGGGCTCAGATAGTATAAATAATGGTATGAAGGCTGGTATCATAGGTCTGGTGCTAGTGATGATTTGCTTGGTCTTGTATTACAAGTTAGCAGGTATGATTGCAAACCTAGCCCTATGTATGAATACAGCGTTTGTGCTGGCTGCTCTCACTTTCTTTGAAGCTACACTCACCCTGCCCGGTATCGCAGGTTTAATACTTACTCTGGGGTTTGCTGTGGATGCAAATGTCTTGATCTTCGAGCGTATAAAAGAAGAAATGAAGTCCAAAACTATCAAAAATGCCATCGAAACAGGGTATGCACGAGCACTGGTCACGATAGTGGACTCAAACCTTACTTCCCTGATAGTTGCGATAGTCCTTTATCAATTCGGATCTGGTTCTGTTCGAGGTTTCGCTGTTACCTTGTTTATAGGTCTTGTGGCTTCCTTCTTTACTGCGATAGTCGTAACCAAAGCAATCTTTGATAAAATGGTTGCAGGTAAAAATATCGAGAAGCTGAGCATATAAGGAGTAAAAATGAATATATTTCCAAATCCAAATTTCGATTTTATGAACAAAAGAATTGCTTTTTATTTTGTATCAGCGATTATCATTTTTGTCGGTTTAGTAGCTATCATAGCAAGTGGTGGACTAAAATACAATGTAGATTTTGAAGGAGGACTTTCCCTCGAACTCGCACCTATCACCGTGGCAGGAAACTCGCTCACTGTGACTCAAATCAGAGAAACTCTAAACAAAAACGGATTCTCTGACGCCGAGATACAAGAGCTACCAAATTCCCATTCCTTCTTGATAAAAGCAAAGTCAGAGGGTGGCATAGGTGACAATATCATCAGGACTTTGAAAGAAGAATACCCAGACCACACTGCCACTGACACATTTATCAGAGCCCAAGACGAAGTGGGACCTCGAGCAGGTGCTGACCTTCGTGCAAAAGCTGTGAACGCTGTGCTGATATCTCTACTCTTTATATTGATATATATATGGGTTAGATTTAGATTTACATGGGGTTTTATAGCTGCCTTCGGTCTTTTTCACGATGTGATGATCACTTTGGTTGTGCTTCATTTTATGAAAATGGAAATCGGGATGACCATACTCGCAGCACTGCTAACAGTGGTGGGATATTCCATAAATAACACCATCGTCATATTCGATAGAATCAGAGAAAATATGAAGCTTTACCGCAAAGAAGACGACAACCAGTTGGTAAACAGAAGCATAAACGACACACTGAATAGAACAGTGATGATGACCCTGACCACCTTGCTCGTAAACCTCTCACTCCTCACTTTTGGCGGTCCAGTCATATTTGACTTCGCATTTACTTTTATGGTGGGCGTCATAGCCGGGACATACTCATCTATTTGGGTGGTAACAGGCATAGTGCTCGATACTATCATGGCTTTAAAAAAGAAAAAAGCTATCGCAGTAAAATCAAAGAAATAAACAATATAAATAAATAAGCCGTTAGATATATTCTAACGGCTTTTTTTATGGGGAAAACTTTTCACCGGTTTTCGTAGGGAACGATGCCATGTAGCTGAGAGCGTCCCGCTCTCGACTCCGATGTGGATGATGTGTCTGCTTCGCAGAATGAAATGAAGTGTTTCCTACAAAACAGCCTTTTTATCTATATTTCTTAAATACTATCACTCCATTGTGTCCACCAAAGCCTAACGAATTGCTCAGTGCATATTCTATATCGCATTCTGTGACTTTATTGTGACTG
>WRIO01000173.1 GCA_009782695.1 Candidatus Cloacimonadota bacterium | reverse complement strand
ATTTTCTTTTATATTGCATAGTGATTCATGAGTGTGCGTGCAGTCGGCAAAAGCGCAGCTGGAGGCAAACTCAGCAAAGCCGGGAAAAGTGGTGGGTAAGGCTGATAAATCTGCCCTTTTTAGCCCCAAAGTCTTTATCCCTGGTGTATCTATCAAAAAGCCACCAAAGCTCCAGAGCAATGCCTTTGAATTTGAGGTGGTGTGAGTTCCTTTTTTGTTTGCATAGCTGGTTTTTTGCACTTTTTGATTTAGAGTAGGTTCTATAGCGTTTATGATAGAGCTTTTTCCGGTGCCGGAATGCCCTGTAAAGACAGTTTCTTTATCTTTTAGTAGCTCGCGTAGTATATCTATACCCACGTTCGTAGTTGCGGACAAAAATATCACCTTGATACCGAGATTTTCATAAAAAGCGCATTCTTGCTTTACAGCGGTCAGATCATGGCATAAATCTACCTTGTTTACGCAGATCAGAGAGGGGATATGTGCTATCTTTGCAGCACATAGATACCTGTCTATTAGTGCGGCATTAAAGGCTGGGTCTGCCACAGAGACCACTATCACCATCTGGTCGATATTCGCAGCTATGGCTACATGCTGCTTTAGCTTCCCCACATATCGTGAGATACAGTTTTGCCTCTGGCAGATCTCTTCTATACGATACATATCGGAGCTGGAAGTGTCTACCTGCACAAAATCGCCGATGCACACAGGGTTTCTGGTGCTATGCTCGAGGTATTTTAGCCGCCCACCCAGTATGCAATTTTTTAGCTCCTGGGCTTTCGTTTCTTTGTTTGGCAGTAGTATTTTGTAGGTATAATTAGTTTTGACTTCCACCACTCGTGCTTTTTCGAGGTTCAGGTTTGACTTTTGTGTCTGTTCTCGGTTTTCGAGCGGTTTTTTAGCAGTTTTTACAGTGTTTTTATGAGTGGTATCTAAGTGGTCTATATCCTCTATATCTTCTATGATCACATTATTTATCTTTATTTCTTTATCTTTTGATATAAATTTGTCTTTTTTTTTCATATCATTTGATATATTTGGTGAAAAAGGCTTCAAACTCCGATAGCACTTGCAGATGGCTCTCTTTGGCTCTGTAATGATGCCCTTCCAGAGGCAGCTGCACGAACCTGCATACTTTACCGTTTCCTAGCATAGCCTCGAAAAGTCGGCGACTTTGCAAAGGAAAAGTGCCAGTATTTTGGTCTGCCATACTGTGTATTAGCAGTAGTGGTTTTTCTATCTGGTTCACAAAAAGAAATGGCGACAACCGCAGGTAGTCTTCTCGCGCTTCCCAAAGGGTTCTGCGCTCACTCTGAAAACCAAAAGGCGTCAGAGTCCTGTTATAAGCCCCATTTTGAGCTATACCGCCTGCAAATAAATCGCAATGAGCTAGTAGATTTAGAACCATAAAAGCGCCATAACTATACCCCTGTATCACCACTTTATCTGGATCTATGATGCCTTGACTGTCCAGATAATCGATAGCTGCTTTTGCATTTGAGATAGTCTGCTCCAGATAGGTTTTGTTTACATCTTCCAGTGTGCCTATCACAGGGAAAGAGGCGTTTTCTAGCACTGCTATATCGTCTAAGCACATATAAATGTTTTGCGAGCCAAAGGGGCGCACATATCTGTTCTCTGTGTGCCTGCTTTGTGAGGCTATGGAGGAGTCTGCAAACTCACGCGGATAGGCACTCATCAGCAGTGGTAGCCTTTTTGTGCCGTCATAATTTTGGGGTAAATACAGCACACCTGACAGCTGCACGCCATCTTCTCGCTCGTATCGGATCACCCTTCGTTGCAGGTTTGTGATCTCAGGCACCATGTCTTTATTTTCTGTTAGCTGCAGGAGTGTATTTTTGGTGGCGATATCTATGATGCTAGTGTTTGGCGGGGTGTATTTATTCTGTTTAGAGATGACAGCTTTGCTAGTGTCTTTGCCATAAAAATTTTGAATATTTATGTAAAAATCTGGGTCGTCAAGCTCTATCAATCTTTCTTTTTCAAATGCGTCCAATGACAGCTTGTCGATAAAGGGTTTCCGTCCGGTTTCTGTCAAGCCATCACCTATAAAGTAGATACTTTCATCTATGACCAGCAGTGCGTCTTGACCATTTGGCATTGGATAGCTAACAGCACTACCCAGCAGGTCGTAAACCTGTCCTCTTCCCTCTTTGTGCAGCAAGTGTTTTTTGCCTTTTTTATTCACGATATAAGTGTATTCATCTTCATTTTCCCAGACCCTATCGTAGTAAATATAAGAGTCTTTGTCTATAAAATAAATGCCTGTGAAGCGGTTTTCTGTCTTGCAAAAAGACTTTCCCTCACCCCGAAAAGGAAAAGAAAGTGCCCTCAGTTCGTCTCGATAAGTCACCTTTTTATCTGGGTTACCACCATCTAATGCGGTGGCATAAACCAGAGTGGATTGCTCGAAGGGGTGCCACTGGATACTTCTTTTCCCAGTGGGAACCCAGCCAACTTTCAAGTCGCGAGTAGGGTGATTTGCTAGCTCAAAGACTTTGGCGGTAGCTATCTCATACACATAAGACTTGGCAGGGAAATAAAAATAAGGCAGGCTATAAGAATATGGCGGAACTATCTCGCGTATCAGCACAAATCTGCCATCTGGGGACAGACTGCGGCTTTGTATCACGCCTGATTTTGAGATTTTTTGCACTTGTCCAGTTTTGGTGTTTAGGATAGCTAGCTGCGAGCTGGCGTAGTATTCAAAGAGCTTTTCTTCCTCTTGATTGCGTAAAAGATTTGGGAAAGTGCGTATATTGGAAGTGTTTCCCGTAGTTTCCTGCACCACCGGAGCGGTGGGAACAGGGGACGCTTTTTCGGGTTTTTCTATATCATCTGGTATCAGATTTATCAGCACAGACTCATTGTCGGGCAACCATATAGCTTCGTTCCCCATAGTCTGAGTTAGTCCACCTTCCATCAAGATTTTTGTCTCCAAAGTAGCTGTATCTACATGCCACAGCACCATCTTGTCACTGCGGTATTCGAACATCAAGAAAGCTTCTTGGTTGTGGGAATACATCTCTCCGCCGAAGGCGCTATTCGGAGGTAGATTTAGTCGCTGGTATGATATACTTGTGTCGAAGTCGCTGATATCTGCTATGCTAATCTCTGAGAAATAGCTGGCGCGTGGCTTTGACCTGCTCTCTGCATAAATCTCTATCTCACCATACCTAGCCACTTCGAGTGCTAGCCACTCAAGCGGCGTGAAATGTTCTACTCTTCGTGACAAAAGTTTATTTTGTTTGGACATAATGCTGATATTCGGAGCATTTGGTCGGTTTAAAATATCTGTCAAAGTGTGGCTTGGCTGCTGCCAAGTGGGACTGTTGTCTGTCGCGAAAGCATTCGCTATCGGCACATACACTAGCAATATTGCTATCACTATCACTGCAGTTCTATTCATAATATTACCCCCAATTTATTCTTTTAGTGCAGTATATTTTTCGGTTTACTGGTCTGTTTATCTTCTGGTATCATGTATACGAAATATGAGTCTAACTGCTGGATATTTTCGCATAATACATAGTATTTCCTTTCATCTATTTTAGCGATAAAGTATTTCTCCCCCAGGCTGATTTTTTCTGCTATACTGCTGATCTCTATATTTTCGTGCATGAGTAGGTTATAGGCAAAAACTGTCCTTTTTTTCTCTGGCTCTATATCGGGAAGCTGCAAAATAACCTGTAAATCATCATTTACAGAGAGTAGAAGCCCTTCTT
>WRIO01000172.1 GCA_009782695.1 Candidatus Cloacimonadota bacterium | reverse complement strand
GAAGTCACCAAAGATTTCGCCACTAAACTAATAGATTGCTTTGTGTCCAAAGGATACCAATCTATGCTAGACCATTTTAGCAAAAACAAAAAACCCTATTCTGAAAAACTTATTTCAGAATCAAAGACCACAGGAGGAAACTAAAAATTATGCTGGGAAAATATGAAAGCATGATCATACTAGCGCCAAACCTTTCAGCTACTGATATCGAAGCTGAAAAAACAAAAGTAACAGAGCTGATAGCAGAGCTGGGCGGCGAGCTGGTAAAAACTGACAATTGGGGTATCAAGCCATTATCTTATGAGATAAACAAATTCCGTGAAGGATATTATGTGATCAATTATTTTAATATGAATACCCAAAAAATCAACTTCATCGACAGGCATTATAGATTGAACGAAAAGATAATCAGACATAATATAATAAAGCTCGACACAGAAGAACAGGAGTAATAATGAGTGGATACCTAAGATTTCCAAATATCAATGAAGTAACCATTTCAGGCAGACTCGTGAGAGATGTAGAAATGAAATACCTGCAAAACAATGTTGGCTTTGCCAAGATTTGCATAGCAGTAAACTACTTTTATAAAGACGAAAACGGCAATTTTGTCGAGCAGCCTAGCTTTGTAGACACTATTGCTTATGGAAAGATAGCTCAAAATTGCACCGAAAACCTAAAAAAAGGTAGCCCCGTCATCATACAAGGATACTTGAAAACCCGCACATTTACAGACCAAAACAATGTAACCAAAAAGATGACAGAAGTGAACATCACCCGAGTTTATCCGCTCGAAAGAGACGAGAATTATGTGCCAAACTCAGAATATAGGCAGTCCAGCAACCCAAATAATAACTCAAACTACTCTGCCTCTCCCAAGCCGGCGACCGCAAACAACCCCGAAGAACCCGATAGCTTCCCGACTTATGACCCAAACGAGTTTGGTAGTGTAAACACTGATAACGATGTTCCATTTTAAAAAACTAAGGAGTCCAAATGGCTTTTGAAAGAAAGAAAAATATACGATACAAGAAAAAAGTCTGTAAGTTTTGTGCAAATAGGGAAATGCCCATAGACTACAAAAATACAGATGTGCTGAGAAATTTTATCTCAGAAACAGGGAAGATAGAACCTCGCCGCTTGACAGGTGTCTGCCCGAAGCATCAGAGACGTATCAGCCGAGAAATAAAAAAAGCAAGACAAATGGCATTGCTACCATATATAGCTATCTAAAAAATGTATCTTGCTTTTGTATTTATAGGTTTTATCATAGCACTCTTCAGTCCGCCCCTCGCCTCGCTGTATATCATCACTGCCTTGGGCAGGGACTTTTGGGGAAATGCGCAAAGGCTAAATGTCTTTTTGATAAGCTGGATAGTGCTTTGTGTCCTATTCTACTTGTCTCATCAGGTAGATATAGTGCGGACCTTGAATATATTAGTAGGAACAGGGTTAAGCTGCTTTCTTTTGTTTTATATGCTCGAAAGAGAATATCAGCTCGGCACGATTTTTATGGGCTTATTAGCTCTAAATAGTGGCTTTGTAGCCTTGCGGCAGCTATTGTATTTTGAAGAAATATTATGTCAATACAATAGCAGTGTGCAGGAGGCTATAAAGCTGGTGGGTGGTCGCTTCGCAGAGGATTCGCAGCAATACTTAGCTTTTGTCGAGATGGCAGATTTGCTGAGACCGTCTTACCTGCTATATGGATCTGGTGTCTGGCTAGCTACTATACTACTCTGCCTGATGGTGGGGTATTTTCTGTTTGCTCGCAGGATACCAGAGTTGAACAAAATCAGCTCGTTTCAGACGCACCCTTATATAGTGGGAAGCTTGGTGGTAGCGCTACTGCTAATAGCTTTTGACAAGACGGCAATCACCTCTGCCACTTTGGAAAGAGTTTTAGACGGTTCTGGCAGGTTATACTCCCCCAGAATAATCTCTACGAACTATCTACTAGCCCTGGTTCCCCTATATTTCTTGCAAGGAATAGGCGTGGTAAACTACAAGGTCGGCAGGTGGTTTTTGTCGTCAAAGGTGCTATGCGTAGTAGCTATATTCTCGCTGATAATAAACCCATACATCGTGATAATCATCACCATCATCGGACTATGTGATAGCTGGTTCGATTTTAGAAAATTAACAAAAACGGAGGATTTGAATGAAAATCATTCTAACTGAATCAATAGAAAAAGTTGGTAAAGCAGGACAGGTCATCACTGTAAAGGACGGGTATGCTCGAAACTACCTAATTCCAAAAGGGTATGCCATCCTAGCAAATGCTGCCAATCTAAAAAAGGTAAACGAAATAGAGACAGCAGCGAAAGAAAAAACAGATTTACGAAATGTAGAGTTCAAGCTAAAAGCTCAGGCTATTAGCGGATTGGTAGCTACATTTCAGCGCCGCGCAGACAAAGACGGCAAGCTCTTTGGCTCAGTGTCAGAGGTAGATATCATGCACTTTTTGGAAGCTAATGACGTAGTCTGCAGCAAGAATCAAATAGTGATAGATAAGCCTATAAAGAACATAGGCGAAGAGGAAGTAAAAATACAATTTACGAATGAAATAGTAGCTCGTCTACAAATAAAAGTAGAAGAAGGCGAATAACATAAGAAATCTATGTCTCCCTCATCTGTCTCCTTAAAGTGGTATAAGCAACGCTTATATTCCTCCCATTTTAAGGTGTTCGTGACATGATGAGGGAGCGTGATTTATAAAAAATATCGGAGGATTTATGAAAGAAATTATCATGAAGATAGGGAAAGCTATCATATGGGTTGCTTTTTTTGTCGCATTTGCGTCACTCGGATTTATGTCTGATATGCCCGGTTTGATGGTTCCCATGTTCGGGCTGGTCTTTTTGTTATCGGTAGGTGGTATAGTCTATTACTTATCGCGAAACAAAAGACATTCTTATGAAAAAATGGAAAAATCAAAGCATTTAAACCTAATAGGAGGTGGTGCTTTGTTAGTGGCAGCAATGATATTCCCCATTATTACTTTTGGGAATATAGGTGCACTGACCTTTTCAGGGATCACTATTTTCTCTTTTACACTCATATTGGCACTGCTTGGATTTGCTAGTATTTACTTGATAAATGTCTTTGGAAATAAGTCATTTAGCTATACTATACTTGGGTTTATACTGCTCATAGCAAGCATATCGGTTCCTGCTCTTTTGGTAGCAAAAACAGACTCCAGCTTTAGCACTATCGGAGTGCTGTATTTCACCATGCTGATAGATGCAGTCCTTCTATGGGCAGGGGTCTCTATGTCTCATAAATATTTTGCCCTCAAAAAACCTGCAGTTTAGGGGATAGGTTTCCCAGACCATAGCTGTTTATGGGAGTATAAATGCATAGTTTTACAGGTGAAAATATATGCACGGGATAGAAAATAAACTACACAGGCTACTTTTTAAAATAGCTGGGGAAAAATACAAAGACCTGGTGACCATATCGTTGGTCTGGAAGCCTACTGTGGGTGAATTTCTTGCCGCTCGTTCCAGTATAACAAAATACGAAGGAAACATCCTTTATATAAAAGCCGAAAACCATATATGGTTGCAAGAATTTGTGGTGTTTAAGCCAAAGCTACTAGCCCAACTAAAAGAAAAAACCCATCTTGAAATAAAAAATATTTTGTTTACTGTGTAAGGAAGGATCTCGGTGTAACAAAGATTGAGTAGTGTTGTAGGTTCATAATAACAATAAAGATAAGTGAGTGAATGCGATTAATAGGAGCTACTTATGATG
>WRIO01000171.1 GCA_009782695.1 Candidatus Cloacimonadota bacterium | reverse complement strand
ATAGATTAAGGGGAAAACGTAGTCCCCATGTATTTGGGAAAAACTTATGTAAAGAATAACTGTTTGACAAGTTTAAAGTGACTTTGTCTTCAGCACCAGTATTTGCCATAGCATTCCTATTTGTAGTATTGTAAAAATCTGCACTTCTCCACTCATAATCTACTACAAAATTCGAAAAATCAGCTAGCTTTGTATTTACTTGTCCACCAAAGACATAGCCTATGTTTGTATTTGGGTCAGCTACCCGTATATCGTCATAATACACAGTGCCGGTAAATTGCTTGCCGTCAGGAACTCTGATACCGATAGCTATGTCACGAATATTACTCAAAGTGGGTATTTTTAACATCCGATAAGTAATGCCTTTTTCTTCGTTTACATAGATAGCTCCGAGGTCTATTCCGCTTGTAGTGTCAGTCACAGCTTCTACTGTTTTTAGCTTCGTCAAGTCTTTAAAATCTATATCAAACTCAACCCAATTGAATATATCCATTTTCGCCCTATGTGGATTTACTGGTAATCTTTTAGAGACTTCATAAAAGGCTAAAGAATCGGCACCCATACGGAAGATAATATCCAGCTCATCTGCATTATTCGGTGAAGGATGCTGGCTATCTTCTATATAAACCCAATATCGAACCTTGTTATAAGATAGAAGATTCAATGATTCCCGTAGTCTCTGGCGAGCTAGTGCAAGGTGACCTCCGCCTATATTGTTGTATTGTATTTGCAGAGATTGTTCATAAGAGATTTCGCCGTCGCGCCCTTTTTCTGTGGTTCGAGAAGGTGAAGTGTATTTACTAGATTTTTGGTTGTCGATAGTCTCGATAGATATAAATTCATTGGCAAAATCTATATCAGCTTTTAAGACGTTTTTTTCGACAACGCCATCCTCTTCTCTCTCTTTTACACTCATTTTTAACCATTTGTTTCCTATGATATCGAGATAGATTATTCTGATTTTGACCATGTCTTCGCTCTCAAACCAAAACCTTGCAAAAGAAACTTCTGTCAATTTTGGTTGGGTAGAGACATTTGAAACAGATTGCATCTCATCATTTTTATGCAGAGGTATTCGATATAGCCGCCAGCCATTATTCTCACTGAGCAGATAAGGTGAGCTAGCCTCAGACAATGAGACAGAGTACCGTAAAAATCTCTCAGTGGTATCCAATCGACCGTTATTGTTTAAATCCTCAGTGTCGAGTCTGCCATTACCTACTGTGCCGTTTATATATGGGAATTCTCCGTTTATTTCTGTGGCAGAAAAGTATTCCCACGGGTCTTGTCCACCTGAAAAACCTACATCCTTTCTAGCCTCGAAGCGACCATCTTTTAGTGTTCCGTTTACACCATCTTCTGTATTTAACACGCCTCTGCCACCGAAATCTGTATACCAATCTTCACTGACATCGCCTAGATCTATGTTCATTTTTAGTTGCTTCAAGGTAGTGTCTAAGCTATCTACTTTTATCAAAAACTCTATATATTCCTTCTCAGAAAAGTCAACTTGATTACCAACAAACTTCATCAAGCCGCCCCACATATTATTCGTGATACCAGGTGAGTGGATGGGTGGTGGTAGCAATTTAACATCGAGTACAGAAACCTTCTCTGTTTTATCTTTTGCTGAAAGTGTGTTGGGTGGGTAAACATCACGAGCATAGACATTGGTGGCATTAAACCAATTCACTCGACTCTTTATCAAATTCGTGCTATAAGGCTCACTGGCTGGAACCCAAACCGTTCGTGTGATACCAAGCGGGTAAACATCTAAAACTGACTCCATGTCGTCTATCCACGCTTCATTGCCATCGCCAAAAGATTCACTACCATGCACACGGGGAATATTCATAGCTACATCAGCTTTAAAAACTATGGTAGAGCTGTCATCAGTATTCACCAAAGGTATCAGGTCGACTGCTTTTGTCAGCAGTGGCATTTTGACTGTCAGCTCGCTACCGAGCGCTGCTAACATCAAGGTTCTACCTTCTGCTCCTATTTTTGGTCGTTTATCAGAAACTTTTTCGGAGTGGTAGTAGAACAGATTACTCATTTTAAAGTAATCTGCTGGTTTCCATTCTGCACTATAACCAAGCATAGTCTTTGACTCTGCCATCATCATAGCTCTGTTCTCGAAATTTATCTCCAGATTGGAATCAGGGTCTTTACCTTCGGGAGTCAAAAAGGACACTGATCCAAAATCATAATCTACCAAATAGTCTATATATTCCACAGCTTCTTTGCCATTTATTCTCACTCTGACAGAACCAGGCAATATCATCATCGAGCCGAGATTTATCTGGTCGCGACCGATACGACCTTTTATAAAGAAATTTAACTTTTGCACATCATAACTATTTAAAGAATTTTTGACATACATCGCCTCATCACCCAAGCCCTCAAAAGGTCTAATAAATGGGAGTATGATCAGCCCATCCCCCAGATTGACTGTGGCGTCATCTCCATTGACGATAGTGTCTCCATTTGTATCTAATCGCATATATTCATTAAAGGTCCAACCGATAGCATCAGGTACTTCATCATCTGCATCAATGATGGTTTTCCGTGTCCTATCATCGTTTTCTTTGTAAACTTCGAGGAAAAATCCGTCATTACGAACATTTGTCATACCGAGATCATAGATAGACCGAACTTCTTGTATCCAAGTGAGGCTATCGACAGTCTGGTTTAGCATTTTTATAGGGATTAGGGTAACGCTATTGTCTTCTGGATCAGGGTTATTATCTATCACCTCCCCATAAGTATTTCCTGATAAATCTGTAAATGTGATACCTAAATAGGCATTGTTTTTGACAGTGTTTACCATAGTGACGATACCTGCTCCGTAATCTACATAGAAATCTCTATCTTCTATGAGTTCCACAAATTTTAAGTCATCGTTATTTGGCACAACGATAGGTTCACCTGTCTTGTAATCTATAAATGTTCCCTTTATAAAGTCTGTTACTGTGCCGATATCATTATCTATAAACAAGCGAAATGTAGTATTTCGAGGCAGTCGATTTGTAGCATAATCATGGTTCACTATCCACGCCCCCAGGGCGTCTGTCTTGATAGCGTTATTTACCCAGCCAGCAGGGACATTGTCACTTTCGCTATATAGCTCATATAAATCTTCGGGATTGAACAGGTAATACCGTTTCCCTTTAGAAAAAGCAGAGCTACGCACTACAGACGAATCGGCTTGAGAAGTTCCTTTGTAGGTCTTTGTGTTCTTTTGTGACTCCTCTTTACTAGCAATAGCAGTGATATTTAGGTCACCAAACTTCAAAACTGATTTTACACCGAAAAGTCCCTGTGAGGAGGCAGTCACGTTTGCATAACGAGATCCTGTGAGGGAAAGTGAAGTGTTACCTGCCTCGATAGATTGGACTATTTCGTCCTCATCCCCTGTGTATTTGATGTTGATATTATTTGGGTCGAGCAGGGCAGTTTCTTGGTTTGAGTTGTATTTGATATTGACGGTTATTTTTTCGCCAAAAGTCCCTGTAAGGTTCATATTTAGGTCTTGCCGCATATTCAAAGCAAAGTTTGAATTGCCACCATATTCGGTCACTGCTTTTGTATCGCGTTTGGTCTGTGTCCCCCCGATAGTTATTTTTTGGCTACCGGTCAAACGCAGCCTGCCCGCTTGGGTTCCCATTATCCGCGTCAGAGTGCGGGGCATAGCCATAGGAGGCAGCTTTATCACAAAATCTGGTATCAAACCTGTGCTCTCCACTTTGGCTTTTGG
>WRIO01000170.1 GCA_009782695.1 Candidatus Cloacimonadota bacterium | reverse complement strand
CAAGATAGCCACTTTGATACTAACCAAATTTTCCCGGAAAATAATAAACAGAAGAACCCTATCAACACAGTAAAGAATGTAATAAACCAAAAACCAAAGGAAAAAAGCATTCCATCAATTATGCCAAATAAGGAAGGAATGGCAACAAATAATGTGCTAGCGCAGACGCCACCCTCCATATATGGCAGAGCAAAAAAAAAAACTTCACTAGATGGATCTCTGCCACAAGAGACAGAAAAAAAAACAGTATCAACATATAGTGATATGGAAAACCCAAAAACCAGCTTTCAGAAAAGGATTGCAAAAGAACAAGCTCTGGAACTAATAAAAGGGGAAAAGCACTCACAGGACAAGATGGGAAGTGGCACTTCTCAAAATAATGTTATAAAGAGCACAGCTAATGATACAATAGAGATGAAAGACTCTTCTGCACCCAACCCTACAGCGCTAGATAAACAGCCTACTCATATATCACTTAGTAGTATCTATCGCACATCCCGTCTGCTCCGCAGAAATACCTCTCCACAAAAGCAGGAAGAGACATTAGGCACAAAAATACCTTCATCAAACAGTCTGAACATAAATAATAAGGTGCAGATCATACCAAAAGTTGCTCCCACTTCGATATATTCTAAAAGTATCAGGTCAGATGTCTCTCCTTTACTGATAGAGCCGAAAAGGAATAATCAAGATCCTGTCCTTCCAAAAACTGAGATGAAAGTAGACCAAAATCCACAAGAGTATAAAAAAATCCCAATATTGAGAAGGATAAGGGCAAATAAAGCAAAAACCCACAATGCTACTACACCTCTTTCGAAAGCTAACGAAACAGACGATGTTTATATCCCCAAAGCAGACCGCTCAGCACAAGCTAAACCAGAAATCTTTGCTGACCAGATGCACAAACAGACACACCAGAGGTCAAAAATAGTGGAAAACCCTTTGCCGATAATAGAGGTTACCACACCGATATCAACCACTATAAAACAACCAAATAAAGAAACAATGGTTTCTACTCAACCAGTTATGACCGTTGAAAATGACACTAAATCCAACTACGCTACCATAGAAATCACCAAAAAAGAAGACAGGTTAATATTTCCGAAAGCTATTTTTGATAAAGTAGCACCCACTATAAAGATTGGTAGCCAAAAGGAACAGTCTAAAATAACTACATCAAAAATTAGTCCCGAATACACACAGAAAACAACCCAAAACACTAAAAACATACCTGTCATCGGTAACAATAAAATAGCTAACATTCAAGCACCTCTTAAATCCGACACAAAGATTTATCAGCAATCACAGCACCCCATCAAAGCCAGAACCATTCCCTTTGGTGCTATACAACAGGGCTCATTAGATACCAAAACCCCATCTTTGCAAATCAAGAACACAATCATAAAACCTGCAAAACAGGCTAAAACAGAGTATCTCAGGCCTAAAAGACAAGACCAGACCATAATGAACCCAAAAGAAGAGCTGGAGGGTATCAAAGCTAAAAATAATGGATCAGGCATGGCTCCTCAAACAACACAAATTTTACCAAAACAAGAAAATATAAAGTCTGTTTTACAGCAAGAATCTACCAAGAGTGGGGAACAGATAGTCAGGGAAAAAAATACCTCTGTCCCAGAAACCCAAAATATAAAACAAACAAGGATTGATTTTAATCATGTTATAAACTCTGATACATATCCTAATACAAACGATTTTGAGCATTTGGCACAACACTTGCAAACTAAAGCAGAAATGAAATTAGAAGTGAAAGAAATGCAAGAACAAAGAAATATGCCAGAGATAAAAGAAATGGAGCAAAGTCCACTTCCAGCACCTGTTACTTTGATAAAATCGTATATCGAAGAGCAGAAGCCGTTTATAGTTAGCTATAAAAACGATGCTGGGGAAAAGGTAACCCAACATCTAGTCATAGACAAAGAAAGCGTAGCGCTAAAGGAAGAGAGTAAGCCCTCTTTTGCGAATCAGGAAAATAAAGGGAACAAGGCTTTAGAAGGTAAAATGAATCAATTCTTGCATGAGAGGAACAGGGACAATCAAAACAGCAATATGAGTTTCGATAGCTCCGACAATGCTCCTTTTATGGCTTCTCGTAATGCTACTGCCACTTCGGCAAATAGGAGTGTTTCTTTCTATAATGAAATTTTAAATCAACAAATAGTCTCCAAAGTATCTGAACTGCACAAATCTGGTCAATCAGAGATAAAGATGTCTTTTGAAGTGAACACGTTAAATATGGGTAAACTTAATATACAGATGGAAAAGCGAGCGACTACCCTAAAGATAAATTTTACTACAGACAGTAAAGAAAAGCAAGATATACTAAAAGAGAATATGTCTGAACTTGCAAGCAACTTGAAACAATTTGGCTTTGAAAATATCGAAGTCAACATAGATTTAGAGAGCAGTGCAGACGATAAAGCAAAGTTTGCACAGAGCCAAACAGAAGACAAGAATTTTCAAAAAGAATTATATATCCAAGATCCAAAAACCGATGAACCCTTTGAAAAAAGAGATTTTGGATATAATTCTTTTGAATATACCGCATAGAAGGAGGTAAAAATGAGTAGTATAGTAGGCATAGACCAAATGACCCAGCAACAAGCTTCTAGCACTATGCAAGGAAGCAGTATAATGGGAAAAGACGACTTTTTACGACTACTGACCATACAGCTGAAGTATCAAGACCCTATGAGTCCTATGAATAGCGAACAGTTTGCATCACAACTCGCACAGTATTCACAAATAGAAGCACTGAACAATATCAACGAAGGTATAGCCACCCAAACCATAGTGAACCAGTCAATGAACAACTCTTTTATGATCAATATGATAGGAAAAGATGTGATGTCTTATGGAGATATAGTCACTTTGAATGGTGAAAAGACAACTTTGGACTTTCAATTGTATGCCGATGCAGCTAGTGTAAAAGTGAGAATTTTCGATGATACAGGCAAAGAAGTTTCTGCCTTCGAGGCAGGTGCATTAAAAGGTGGAGATAGAAAAGTGACTTGGGATGGTATGACTAAAGAAGGTATAAAAGCCGCAGATGGCACATACACTTTTACTGTGGAAGCTTTTAACAAGGAAGGCATATCTGTGCCAGTGGATACGATGAACAATGGAATAGTGACCGGAGTAGTGTATGAAGGCGGTATGCCTTATCTACTCGTGAATGGCTCTTATGTGAGTCTCGGCGATATCGTATCAGTAAATCAAGCAAAAAAAGAGGAATAAGTCCCCTTTGAATAAGGTTCGCATAGCGTTCATTATTCACAAAAATTAGCTCTAAAACTCCGCAAACATAATAACACCGACTACAATTTTATTTCTCAAATGCCGATAGTAAGATAAAACTCCTGCGCAGAAAATTATAGAGGCGAACATAAATTTTGCACCACTTCAAGCTCGGTCTGTTGCTCCGATGTTGCCAAATCAAACAAAACAGACCGTTTCCATCATCGGAAAAACAGGCGATTCATCGAACTGCTCAATTTTTATGGAAAGCATAACAAATGAATTCTGTTTGAAAACAATATTTTGAACGGAAAATATCAAAAATGAAACGATTCTCTATTCAAAGTTTCCTGTTACTTATGACCGTTTCACTTTTACTGGCTGAAAGTGTCTCACGTTCAGGGTACGCCCAATCCTCTCCTCCGCAATCTTCTCCTCCAACGCTTCGACTGTCAACGATGAAATCGGCAGAGCTTCTCCAACAGTCGGAACGGTATGAACGGCCGTATTATCAGTATTTCCAA
>WRIO01000169.1 GCA_009782695.1 Candidatus Cloacimonadota bacterium | reverse complement strand
ACCCTTTTCAAATTATTGCTATGCAGGCAAGCCAAAGATAGGCTATAGCACTATCAATGAATGCTTTGACCTGCTAAAAAAAGACACTACCCCCAAACCTGATATGACTTATGTTTACATACCACATTTTGATGACATTTCGCACCAACATGGTATAAATTCACCTCAAGCGTTCGAGTGCTTTACTGCTATAGATTATTCTTTTCGTCGTTTAGTGGAGGAGCAAAAAAACTCTGACACTCTGTTTATAGTCACTGCTGACCACGGTTTGATAGACACGCTTCCAGAGGAGAAAATCCATTTGGATGACTATCCGGACATCAAAGATTGCCTGATACTCCCTCTGTGCGGTGACCCACGTGTAGCTTATTGCTATGTTCGGTCGAATAAAATAAAGCGTTTTCGCTCATTAGTCGATATGCAGCTAAATAAATATTGCGACAGATATTCCTTAGACTACCTAATAGAACATAATTACTACGGTTTAAAATCTATAAATCCCAGATTTTATGACAGAGTGGGTGAAGAAGTGCTGATATTGAAGGGAAATTACGTTCTCTACGACAGCGTGTATAAAGAAAACTTTAAAAAACTGGTAGGTTTTCACGGTGGCACTTCACGAGACGAAATGCTTGTGCCTCTGATTTTGGTGTGAGGATTTTGCTAAAAAGACCTAAAACATAGCCTTCAATATATCGCTGGAAAATATATTTATAAACACATTATCGGGTGGGAACTCTTCCAAAAGTAGCTTTACGCACTCCATATTGTGTGGGCATTTACAGAATAAAGCTTCATAGTCATCTACATCTGCTTTCGAGAAAAAATCGCCTGTGAAGTTCAGCTTCACTATTACCCCTTTTTTGACTATCAGAGACACTGTAAGCGTGCCTCCTTCTGTTCGGATAGTTTTGCTGTAATCATATGCAGGCGAGCTGCCGTAGTTCCACTCCCAAGTGCTGTATTTATCGGTAACTAACTGCTCTATACTCGCTATATCTCCTGCTGACAAATCATAAAACTCGGTCTGGTGGAAAGTAGCCAAAATATGCTCGATTATCCTCTGTGTAAAGGTTTCCAGATCGATAGCAACTGATAAGTGTTCTGTTATATTGGTTACCCTGCTTGCCACAGATTTTACCGCCTTGTCTGTAAACTTCTGTTTATCGGGGTTTAGGGCAAGTGATAAATCAGATAAAGCCGAGGTAAATAGCAAAGTCCCGTGCTGGAGCAGCGATTTTTCCGAGAGGTATTTCGCATTACCCGAAAACTTTCGTCCCTCTATACAGAGGTCATTCCTGCCGTCAAGCACAGCGTTTATACCCATTTCGTGTAGCACTTCAAGTATCGGAGCGGTATATTTCTCAAAGCCTGCCTCTATTCCCTCGATATTACGAATTATAAAGCAAAAATTTAGGTTCCCAAGGTCGTGAAAGACTGCACCACCACCCGACATACGCCTAACCACAGGTATTTTATTCTCTGTGACATAGCTGATATTTATTTCGGATAAAGTGTTTTGCTTTCGCCCAACTATGATAGAAGGGGCATTTATATACAAATAAAAAATGTCGTCGCGAGTGTTTTTGAGCAAATACTCTTCTGTGGCTAGATTGTGGTAAGCACTGTGTGATTTGCTTAGTATTAGTCTCATTTTATGGGATATACACCGGAAAGTCTATAATTTCTAGCTCATACACAGCTTCGGGACCGAGCTCTGGGTAGGCTATACAGTTGCAAGATTTCACCCTCTCGGCGTAAAAAGCTCCTGCACCGCCGATTGCTATCATATAAAGTCCATTATGAGCCTTTATATGCTGTATCACTTCCTTGCTTCGGTTGCCTTTACCTATCATATACCGCAAACCGTGTTGCAACAGAAGCGGGACATAAACATCCATTCTGCTGGACGTAGTCGGACCGCAAGAGCCGATAGGATAGCCTTCTTTCGCAGGCGTCGGACCGCAGTAATACATAGTAAATGCAGCTAAATCAAAAGGTAATTTATCGCTATTCAGCAAGGCTGTTTTTATCTTTTGGTGAGCAGCATCGCGGGCAGTGATGAGCTTGCCAGACAGTAGTAGCTTGTCACCAGACTGAAAACCAGTAATATCGCTATCTAGAAAGGGTAGGTTTATTTTGGTTACTTTTAGCATAGATTATTTACAAAAAAAGGACGACCTTCTGCTTGTATGAATTAAGAGGAGCAAACAGAAGGCACATCCCAAATAGTTTTATTTTATATTTTCTAAATATTCTAGCAGCTGGTCCAAACTCTTTTTGTAATCCTCACCATTTCTTTCTAGGATTTCTTCTAATTTCTTAGTGATTTGGTCTCCGTTTTTATCCTTTAAATCGTTTAGATTTAGATCTAACTTCTTTCCGAATTCCTCAAACATATCAGTCGAATTTCCTATCCCTTCTATAAAGGACTTTACTGCATCAGTTTCTAGAAAACTTTCTATCACTTGCATAGCTTTATCGAAGTCTATCGTGATATTTTCGAGCTTAGAACCCATTTTTTCGAGCATATTGGAGACCTCATCCCAATCAAAATCTTCTATGGAACTCTCAAATGTTTTTAACAGTTGCTCAATCTTTTCTGCATTAATATCGATGGTTTCTGTATCGCTCGGAGTTGCTGCAAAAAGCCCTGTCATAAATATCAAGCACAGGATTTGCACGAATATAAGTTTTTTCATAATTTACCTCTATGTTATTTTATTTTTATCACTGTCGTCCGGTGAGCGTGACATTCTAAGTTCACAGCCACAGGGAGTGACGCTATGTGGCAAGGAGCTGTCTCTATGCACACTTTTAGGGCAGTGGTATCGCCTCCCAACCCCATTGGTCCCACACCTGTTTTGTTTATCATATCCAGCAAAAATATCTCTTCTTTTTGCCAAAAATCTACACTATGAGAGTCAGTTATCGGTCGGAGTAAGCTCTTTTTTGCCAGCAGGGGTGCTAGCTCAAAATTACCGCCGATACCTACCCCGACAAAAAGTGGGGGACAGGCATTTCCACCTGCTTTTGTCACAGTTTCGCAAACAAAGTCCCTGATGTCTTCTATCCCATCTGCAGGTGACAGCATTTTGACAGCGGACATATTCTCTGCTCCGCCCCCTTTCAGCATTATCCCGATTTCTAGTCCGTCACCTTCTATGAAATCATTATGTATGATAGCTGGGGTGTTGTTCTGTGTGTTCACTCTGTTTATCGGGTCTCGGACAGCAGAACATCTATAGCCGTTTTGCTGATAAGCTTCTGCCACAGCTTGATTTATCACCTTGTCAAAATCAACGCCTTGGATATCGAGCTCTCTGCCTATCGACACAAAAAAAACAGCTAGACCTGTATCTTGACACAGCGGAAACACTTTATTTGATGCTATCTTATTATTTTCAAGTAAAGTGGCTAATATATCCTTTGCTGTGTCGCTTGTCTCTTTTTCGAGTGCCTTTTGCAATAATTCTTTTATGTCGGCTTCTTGCAGGTATCCTATTTGCGACAAGGCTTCTATGATAGCCTGCTTTATTTTCTGTTCCATATTTTTATCCGCCCGCAGGACACCACAAAAACGATGTGGATGATGTGTCTGCTCCGCAGAATGTGAAGGATGTGTTTACTTCAACTTTCAACGAGCGAAGCTCCTCAACGACAAACGAAGTTTGTCCTCAACTGCACGAAGTGCTTTCATCCGTGCGTAGCACACCATATTAATAATTTATAATTTATAATTTAATTTACTTTACCCTGACAGATATGATCTTTACATCCTGGATAGGT
>WRIO01000168.1 GCA_009782695.1 Candidatus Cloacimonadota bacterium | reverse complement strand
GCTACTGCTGCGCGGAATAAAGTGCTTGCCGAACACACCTACCAGCACCGCCTGAACGATATGCTAAAAGTGGCACTAAAACATTCTGCAAAAATTTCCTCCAAAGTAAGTGCTGAACAGGCAAAAGTAAGGCTAATAAAAGAAACAGCAGTAGACCAAAAACTCGAAGATATGCTCGCAAAATTGAAGCCCGCAGACAGATTTCATTTTGCTAGTTTGATGGAAGAAATACACAGCTCTACCGAGCCGTTAGAGCAGCACGAGGCGTTACTACTGCTGTTAGAATCTTTTTACAAAGGTGAATAAATGAGAGTGTTAGTAATAAATCTGACCCGCATGGGCGACCTAATACAAACTATCGGCTTGATAAATGCTATCCATCAGCAGTCACCAAATGCCCGCATAGATCTGCTAGTAATGAAGTCTTTTGCCCCTATCGTAGGGCATTTCGACCATATAAATGAGGTAATATCCTTTGACGAAGAGGTCTTTGGAGCAAATATTCCAAATGATGTGTGGACTGCTTATGCCGAGATGTCAAAAATGATAGCATATCTAAATCAGAATGATTATCACAGCATATACAACCCCATCATATCGCAGCAAAGCTCTATCATCACCTATTTAGTGAAAGCAGAGCATAAATTTGGTATGCAGATCACAGCTACCAAAGAGCAAAAAATGACCTGTGACTTTTCCTCATATCTGCTGGCAAATCAGCATAGTTTGGGTGACTTCTCCTTTAATCTAGTCGATATTTTCGCCGGTATGACAGGCAGGCAAACTGACCCCTCCGGATACAATCTAAAAGTATTCCCAGCAGATAAAGAGAGTATAAAAACCATTTCGGAAAAAGTCAGAGCAGCTGGCAAGCCTGTGATAGGCTTCCATATAGGCGCCAGTGCGTCAAATAAAGCCTGGAATATAGAATATTACCGAAAGGTGATAGACATCCTGTTGGTGGCAGAGAAATATAGTCTGATACTTTTCGGGGGGTATAAAGAGAAGGATTTCGAGTATGCTTTTACAGATATACGGCACAGTCTATTTTTTAATCTAATCGGGGCTTTTAAACTAAACGAACTGATAGCAGCTATCGATATCATAGACCTGATGGTGACAAACGACACAGGACCTATGCATATAGCGACCGCTCTAAAAAAGCCTGTGATAGATATCTCGCTGGGACCCGTCAGCAAATGGGAGTCTGGACCTTACAACCAAAACGCCCTAATCATAGAGGCGAATCTGGACTGTCACCCATGCAATTTCTCTTTTGAATGTCCTCACTGGAATTGCCACCACTGTATCACCCCCGATATAGTCGTGAATGCAGTGGAATATATGTTCTCTGGCACGCTAAAGCCTCACCCTGATGTTCGATTTTTTACCACCGCCATAGACCAGTTCAGCTTCCTATCATTTACACCCCGTTTCGCAGAGACAATCTCTCGAAAAGAGTATATTTTTCTGCTCAAAAGATTCGTCTGGTCGCTTTATTTTAGGGGGCAAATGGAGGCAGATAAGGCTACACTTCGGCAAAGATTTGGGGAAGTGTTGCAGCCTTATAGAGTTCCTGATCTCGACTTTACAGACTGGCGGAGATACCTTTTGGCACTGATAGAAATCATAGATATTATCCAAAAAAATTTAAAGAATGTAACCTTTAGCACCGATAAAATAATACTTGACAAAAATAGGGAATATTTACTTTTGGTCAAGAAAAGTAAAGAGGCTTTATTTACCAAAGCAAGAGAATATGACTTGATTTTTGATTGGTTTTGGTTCTTTACTTTCAAAGAATCAGAAATCGAAGTCTTTGAGCTGGAAGGTATCATAAAGCAGACTTTGGATTTATATGAAGTTTTAAAAGGGAAATTAGAGATTTTTAACGAATTATTATAGCAATATAGCAGAATAGGAGACACAATGAAGATATTAGTCAACAGGGAAGAACGACAAGTGGAAACATCAGCTGTCAACAAGCTTTCCGATATTTTAGCCCAAGTAAATGCCACACTACCACAAGGACATCTAGTTACAAATATCAATCTAAATGGAAAAAACCTAAACAAGAATTGGACAGAGACAGGCGACAAAACCTATATTTTAGAAGCAGATAGTCTAGCTTTTGAAGTCAGTGAAGCTGCTGTCGTGGCAGTGGAGATCTTGAAGGAAACCAAAGAGTTCTTGATAGATTTGTTGGTGGTTTTTGATGGCATAGCGAAGGACTTTCGGGTAAAAGATGATACAGAAGCAAATGCCAAATTTGTTCGGGGTATCGATAGCCTGCAAGATTTTTTAAAGGCACTCGGCGATGCTACCGCTCTGCTCGGTAAACCGCTGGAAACTATCATAGTAGACGATGTGCTTTTTTCTCAATATATAAACGAGCTGGTCACGATATTAGACAGTGTGATACGCACGCAAAATCAAAAAGACTGGGTGAGGTTAGCTGATGTGATAGAATATGAGATGATGCCTGCCTTGAAGAAAATAGGTTTACTATACGCTATACTGGATATATAAAAGGATTGAATGAAAAAACTATATTATAATGCTAAATTTTTTAGTATGGAAAGTGAGTCTGCCATATACCAGGCTGTGCTGTGTGACGATGGAAAAATCACCGAAGTTTACTCAGAAGAGCCTGCTGGCATAGATTGTGAAAAAATAGATTTGCAGGGAGGGTTTGTCTTCCCTAGTTTTATAGACGCTCATACCCATAGCTTTGAGGGTGGTTTGTATCAAAAAGGAGCTGATCTAAGCCAGTGTGAGACACTCGATGATGCTTTGGATTGTATAGCTGGTGCCACACCTCTAAACGGTATGATATTTGCTTGGCGATTGGACGAGAACAGGTTCTCAGAACCGAAGTTTCCAGAAAGATATCACCTAAACAAACTTTTCCCCACCACTCCCGTGATAGTGCGTAGAGTGGACGGTCACACTTGCATCATAAACGATGCAGCAGAAAAGCTTATCCGTAAAAAGAAGGGTGGGTCTTTGCCAAATTTGCCAGAAAACGGTCTCCTCAAAGGGGAATTAAATGATATAGCTGCCCACACTTTTCATAGCAATTTATCTGAAGATATAGTGATAGATTGTTACCTGGCAGCAGAAAAGATAGCTCTGGCAAATGGTCACACAGGTTTGCACAGTATGATAGGGGACGCACAAAATGACTTTTTACACTTTCCTGCTCTACTGGCACGTAGGAATGATTTCACCATAGATTTTACCTTTTACCCTCAGTGTTTTGATATAAAAAGAGTGCAAAAAGTTTATGCAGATTTACAGCCCAAAAAACAAATAAATAAGATAGGTGGCTGCATCTTAGCAGATGGCTCCATAGGCTCATTTACCGCTGCTGTCACCCAGTCGTATGAAGGTCATACTCATAAATATGGCAAGCTTTATCAGAGTCAAAAGTTCTGGAACAAGTTTATCTCTGATGCCCATCTGGCAGACTTACAGACAGCCGTGCATTGCATAGGCGATCGGGCAATAGCTCAAATCATAGACGCTGTGGAGCTCTCGCACAAAGTGATAAAAAAAGACATACGTCACATGATCATACACTGCGAACTGGTGCGTGATGATATGATAAATGGTATCAAGGCAAATAATATTTTCCCCGTAATGCAGCCTATGTTTGACGCCCTGTGGGGAGGTGAGACAGGCTTTTATAGCAGGGTGCTGGGGTCAGAAAGAGCATCTATACTAAATAGGTTCAAAACCCTTACTGACAAAGGCATCATCATAGCAGGTAGCTCTGATTGGTATATCACTGAG
>WRIO01000167.1 GCA_009782695.1 Candidatus Cloacimonadota bacterium | reverse complement strand
GAATGGTTCTTTACAAGCAGTTTTACAAAATCTGTCCAGCTTAGTCAAAACCCAAAAAGAACTCCTGAAAAAAAAACCTTGCATAGTATGCCAATTTATTGTGATGAAACACAATGAGCATCAGATAGAGGAATTTTTAGCTTTACAAATAGGAGCAGACAAAAAAATGATAAAGAAAGTGCAGATATACAACAAAGAGGATATTTCTGATTTTCTCCCTGCTAATGAGAATTATAATAGATATCATGTCACAGACCAGAGTTTTTTATTTAAATACCAGCTGAAAAACCGTTGTGGAAGGCTTTGGAATCAGCCAGTAGTAAATTGGGATGGTTCTGTATCAGTTTGTTGTTTTGACAAGGATAATGCCTTGAAAATTGGGAACATTACCCATACAGGTTTTCGGACACTCTGGAAATCTAATGAGTATGCAAGTTTTCGACAAAAGGTATTGCTTGATAGAAAAAGCATAGCAATGTGCCAAAACTGTGATGAAGGCTTAAAGTAAATGAATGATTGATTGTAAAGATGCTGACATGAAGATGTATTGAGATATTTTGTTTTATGCTAATCCATTCGAAAAAAAATATTGACAAAAATAGCTATTTATTTTTCCTTGCTTTTGAGGTTTGCAAGGAAATAATCGCTATATTTTACAAAAATAATGTATATATTTATAAGATAAATGGGGGAATCATCGGTTTATTGTTAAACATTTATGTCCTTTATGGTAATATAAATCAATCATTTGTATTATCATTCATATACCATTTCGCAAAGAGTAAACATATATGTTTTTCTTTTTACTACTTCTAAACTGATGAGTCAATGATGAGATTTAACAAAAACTTTTTTTATATAATCAAAGAAAACGGATTTCAATTGCTTTTCGTCATTTTAGCATTTGTTACTATGGCGACAGTAGGATATATATTTATCAGTAAATTGATGCGTGAAAGATTGTATATCGGTGTCAATAATCTACTTTATTCAGCAGAAGCAGAAGTAAAGTCGAGTTTTTTAGAAGCAGAACTAACTCTTTTAAACTCTGATAATATTATCTTAAAAATGATGGAACGGGGGACCACAAAAGAGGAGCTTTTAGATTTTTTAGTCTTTACCACCAATTGTATGATAGATACAAACATCAGCAATATAGAATTTCGGGGGATCTATGGCTTTATACAAGGCGAATTTTATGACGGTATAGGCAAGGATCTAGGAGAAAGTTTTTATCCACAGTCTAGACCTTGGTACCAGACTGCAGTGAGAAATCCTGACAGGGTCGGCTATACTGCACCCTACAAAGATTGGGACACAGACGAAAATATAGTTTCTGCTGTCAAAATGTTGACCAATGGCGACGAACGCTTAGGCATATTGGCTGTCGATGTAAATATAAACTGGCTGATCGAGTTTGTAAACTCTTTGAAATTAACTGAAAATGGTCATGGAGTCTTGCTCAGTCATGATTTGAAAATAATGGCTCATTCAGAAGCTAGTTATTTAGGGACGCAGCTTTATGAACTAGGATTTGAGTATGGAAACTTATCATATAATCTCCGAGTAAACCATGAAGTAAAAGCAAAAGTAATCAAAGATCCGGTTATGGGACCTTCTATTGTCTTTTTCAAAGAAATGTTCAACGGATGGTATGTAGGCGTCATCACCCCACGCTCACAGTTTTTTCGTGATTTATATGTAGCTGCAGAAATCCTTTTTGGATTAGGCATCCTCCTTTCCTCGTTCTTGTGTATGACTCTACTCCGTCTATCTGTAGCAAAAAGATTATCTGATGAAGAAAGCAAATTGAAATCCTCTTTTTTAGCACAAATGAGCCATGAAATCAGGACCCCACTAAATGCCATCATAGGGCTATCGGAAATAGACCTGAATAAAGGAAATTTAAACTCTGATAGTCGAAGCAGTATGGAGCAAATATACAATTCTGGCAATTCATTATTACAGATAATTAACGATATATTAGATTTATCGAAGATAGAAGCAGGAAGCTTGGAAATAATCTCAAACGAATATAATACAGCTCTGCTCATCAACGATACTATTAACTTAAATAAAGTGCGAATAGGGACAAACTCCATCTCCCTCAAGCTAGATATTTGTGACCGTTTTCCAGCACGATTGTGTGGTGACGAGATACACCTAAAGCAGATACTAAATAACCTACTGTCAAATGCGATAAAATACACCAGAGAAGGATTTGTGAGCTTAGAAGCAAAATATGTTCATATAGACGACAAAACCTGTAATGTTGTTTTTATTGTTTCGGACTCAGGGATAGGTATCAGAAAAGAAGATATGGATAGATTGTTTTCACAATACACAAAATTTGATGTAGAACAAAATAAGCATATAGAAGGAACAGGGCTTGGACTACCTATTACAAAAAAATTGGTCGAAATGATGCACGGAACTATTTTGGTAGAAAGTACTTATGGTAAAGGCTCAATATTTACAGTGACATTACCACAAGAAATAATAGATACAGAAATTATAGAACCTGATATAGTTGAGAAACTAAAGAATCTAGAATATAGTTCCCATGTCAAAAAGGCTGTGATAGATTGTGCTTGGATGCCTTATGGAAAAGTGTTAGTGGTAGATGACCTGCAAGTAAACTTGATAGTCGCAGCAGGGTTGCTAGAACCTTATGGTCTGACAGTAGAAAAAGTAGATTCGGGGGCAAAAGCTATCGAACTAGTTAAATCTGGTGAGGGTTATGATATCATATTTATAGATCACATGATGCCAGAAATGGATGGAATAGAAACTATGAAAATCATCAGGACTTGGGAAACAAAAAATGACCTACCTCAGACGCCGATTATAGCTTTAACAGCTAATGCTATGGTCGGTAATAAAGACCTCTTCATATCAAAAGGATTTAATGGTTTTATGGCAAAACCCATAGACACTAGAGAATTAGATGAAGTATTGAATCTTTGGATAAAAGATAAACAAGATAGCGACACCTTAGAATCAGCGGAACTAAACAAAGCAAATCAAATGCTAAAAAATGATAAAATTGAAAATCAAAAAGCTATAAACAATGTGGATAAACAAGTGATAGAAGCCTTTTTATCAGATGCTAGTAAGTCATTGTCAACCCTAGCAGACTCTCTGAAACAAGGTAATATAAAGCTATTTCGCACCACTGTTCACGGTCTGAAAACTGTGCTAGCTATCATCGGAGAGGAAGACACTTCCAAAAAGGCATTTGCTTTAGAACAAGCAGCTGAACAAAGAAAGCAAGAGTTTATCAAATCGCATATTGAGGAGTTCATAAATGATGTAAACAGTATCATAGAATGTCTGACCTCAAAAGAAGCGGTAGAGGAGGAAAACGAGGATGAAATATTAGAAGATATAGCCACTCTAAGTTTAAACTACAAAAACTTGATAAAAGCTTGTGCCGAATATGATGACACTCAAATTTATGAGATTATAAACCTACTAAAGCAGAGCAGATGGAAAAAGAAAACTATGTCAAATATCGATATGCTTTATAAAATGATCAGTTTGCATAGCGATTTTGATGGTGCCATAGATACCTTGATAAAGCTTCAAAAAGATATAATACCAAACAATGATGATTGATATCTTAGATAGAACAGCCGTATACTTCTTTGTAAAAAATAAATGATTAAACGCAAATTTGAGTAGATAAAGATTATTTTATTATTATACCTGAAAAAGATTTGGGAAAAGTTTTTTGTAACGTCTCTAAAAATGCTTGACAAAAAACACTGTAAATATTTAATGGCATCAATAAAAAAAGGCTCATGATAGCCAAGGAGATTAGTATGAAAAAGAAACTG
>WRIO01000166.1 GCA_009782695.1 Candidatus Cloacimonadota bacterium | reverse complement strand
GGAGGAATAGCATATCATAAATAATATCAAGCTGTTCTTTTGTCTTTTGTTTTAAAGGCTTTTCCTTTATCGATTTTATGATATCATTTGCTCCAGTGTCATCGTAGTTTTGGCAAGCTTCATAGAGTAGTTTCAGGTTTACAGAGAGATATTTTTTGTCCTCGACTACTTCTTCTACCTTATCATTAACTGACTTATCTTTTTGGGGATGGATGATGCTATCTACCTTTTCGCATAGCTTTTCGGTGTCGGTCAGGAATTTATTGATATTTTCATTTATAAAATGCGAATTTTCATTATTGCCTGCCTCTTCCAGCTCGGCAGCTAGACCAGCCAGTTTGTCTTCATGGATATTGTAGAGTAAGGACTTTAATCCGTGAACATTCGTGGTTAGGGTTTTAAAGTCCTCATTTTCGATAGCTGTATAAATAGTTTGGACAGCTTTTGTGGTATCTCTATAAAATATTTCCAAAAGCCTGATATTCCGCTCCAATGCTTGATCCACTATCTCTTTGCTATCTTTTTTCGGTGAAGCTGTTCCCTTTTTTACCCTTTTGGGGATGTCACCACTCTCATATTTGTCTTTTATATATTTTACCAGAATATTGTGCAAATGATCTATGTTTATTGGCTTTGACACGAAGGAATCAAAGCCATTTTGCTGAAACATATCAGAATTCCCAGCTAAAGCATTTGCTGTCAGGGCAACTATCGGCTCCTTGTAACCCATAGAACGCAGCTTCTTGGTCGCTTCGATACCGTTCATTACAGGCATCATATGATCCATAAAGATGATATCATACTCATTGCCTTGCTCGATTTTTTCGATAGCCAGAAATCCGCTAGAGACTGTCTCTATGTGTAGATTATACGGCTCCATCAAGCCTTCGGCAACATAAAGATTTGTGTCCATATCATCTACCACTAAGACGCTGCCATAATCCAAATTCTCGAACTCTCTTTTCCTCACCATATTTATATTATCTACAGAATACGAGAATTTTTCTAACTGCTGGGCTACGGTTTCCCCTATCTTCTCAGAGCTAACTACTTTTTGGATTATCTCTACTATAAACCTACTACCCTTCATATATTCACTCTCTACTGTGATATTGCCGCTCATCATCTCGATAAGATTTTTGGTAATAGTTAGCCCCAGCCCTGTGCCTTGCGTGGTTCTGTTCATATCTGCGTTGAACCGAGAATATTCTGAAAACAGCTTCTTTACGTCCTCTGGTTGCATACCTTGCCCACTGTCTTCTACCACAAATTTCAGTGTAACAGTATCAGGATCGGCTACTAGAGGGTGGCAGGTAATAGACAGCTTTACAAATCCTTCACTTGTGTATTTTATACTGTTTGAAAGCAGGTTGTTCAAGATTTGTTTTAGCCTTATTTCATCACCATTTAAGATCAAGTTTAGATCGGGTGAAACTTCCAGCAGAAACTCGATAGGTTTTGACCCGATGTGGACTATATTTAATTGCACGGTGTCGTTTATCAGATTTGGTATATCATAAGGTGCCGGATTTAGCTCCATTTTTCCTGATTCTATCTTCGAGAGATCGAGTATATCATTGATGATTCGCAGTAGGTTTTGCCCAGAAGTAAGTATCTTTTCTAGTGGCTTGGCATAGTCATCGGATATATCCTTCTTTTGCAGCTGGATTTGAGCTATACCTATGATAGCGTTCATAGGAGTCCGAATCTCGTGGCTCATCTTTGCCAAAAAATCACTTTTCGCACGGCTATTATACTCAGCTTGCAGTTTTGCTTCTTTTAGTTCGGTATTTAGGCTAGCAAGTTGCTCTTTTTCCTTCAGACCTTTTTCGTATTCATAAAAGGTGGAGGTCAAGGTCAGGCTTTTTAGCATATCTTCTTTGTAGATAGTCTCTTTTAGGTCTGTATATTTTTTTAGGAAGTTGTATGCTGCTTCAAATTCTCCGGTTAGATAATTAAAATAGCTGTAATAGTAATACACTTGGATCACTATTTTTTTGTTCATCAGATTTTCTAAAGATGGTATCAGTTTATTGAAAAATTCTTTTGCCTGGCTATATTTCTTCTGCTCTGTGTAGATGATAGAAAAGAATAAATAAGCGTGGTATTGGTGCTTTTTATACTTGTTTTCCATAGACAAACTAAAAGCTTTTTCTACCACAGGTAGTGCCTCTTTATATCTTTTCTGCTTTAGGTAGCTTTCGCTTATCCGCAGGATACTACTAGTCATAAAGTAAGGGTCATTTGCTTCTTTTAGCTTTATTACGGCTCTTTTTAGGTAGCCACGGGCGAGTGAATAGTCCTTTAATTCTATGTAAACTATGCCTATATAAAGATAAACCATACCTAATTTATCTTCAGGCTTTGATATCTTGATAGCTTTTTTTAGGTTATCTAGTGCGAAATCATATTTTTCTATCTCCCGATAAATGTTCCCCACCAATGCATAAGCGGTGATTAGGCTATCATGATACAGATACTCTTCGCTGATTTCGATACAAGTAAAATAGCTTTCGAGTGCCCCACTAAAATCGACTAATTGGAAGGCACAGTTCCCTTTATGATTGTAGATATCAGCTTCTATCTGGGTGCTTTTCGTGATATGCGTCAGTTTGATAGCTTTGTCAAAGTATTCGTTAGCTTTAAAGTAATTACCACTTTGGTAAAACAATAACCCTACTTGATAAGTCAAATCGAGCAAGGGCGCAACTTCTTCCGAGTCATCAGCTAGTAAAACTGGCGTAGCATACTCTTCTGCTTTGTCGTTTAATCCTTGCTTTAAGTAAAAATCAAATAGTTCTAGAGAAAAGTCCATTTATAAAAAAAATGCATTTAAGTTAGTGTTTATCAAAAAACATATAAATCGCAAAGATTATCAAAAAAACAGAAAAACACTGTTTTAATGTGCTTTTTTCGATAGTGGTAGCTATCTTCCCCCCGAAATAACTTCCCAAAAAAAATCCGAGACAAACAAAAATGATGATCAACCAATGCTCTAATGGTAAACCCATAGGTTTTTCAGGTAGAGGATGCAGCTTCCAGTAGCTTAAACAAGCCATGATAGTGATAGGTGGTAACATCACGGAAAGTGACACACCTTGTGCAAATTGCTGGTCTTTTAGTAAATATGCTAGTGCTGGCACCATTATCAGTCCGCCACCTATTCCTAAAAAACCACTAAAAGCACCTGCGCACACTCCCACTATGATCAGGAAGGAAATGAGGACACTAGTATTCTCCATTTTAAAAGGCTCCTTTTATCTTATTTGTGAGGAGTGGTAGCTCCACTCCTCACATATTTATCGTCATGTTTTATGCGTAATTCATCTTGATGATACGGCATTTATCTGATATATCTGCTTTGCTGATAACCAGTTCTGATTTACCCAAATTCTCCATGTTTGGGCACAATTTCTCAAAGTTCCCTATAGCTGAGGGATCTAGCGGGATAGTTAGTCTATCTGTCTTATAATGCATTGGGATAGCTATCTTGGGCTTGATCATGTCTAGGAACTCTTTTGCTTTTTCAGGACCAAAAGTATAGCCCCCGCCAACAGGACACAATACTATGTCCAAATTCATCAATTTTTGCAACGCAGCCCCTGTGGGTATCACCTGTAAATCTGAACAATGCAAGATAGTCAATCCATCCGCTTTTATTAGCGCCATCCTGACTGTGCCTAAACTCTGACCTTCTAATGTGCCATGGCTCCCTTCACATAGCTCGATGCTCACATCGTTAACTGTAAAACTGCCGAATTCGACCAGCTTTTCAAAGGATCCTTCTACTAGCGAAAAATTTGTGTGATCTTCATCCTCGTGAGAACCTATTACCACATCCGCTTTTAACC
>WRIO01000165.1 GCA_009782695.1 Candidatus Cloacimonadota bacterium | reverse complement strand
ATCGGCTTTTTGGTTATCTTCTCCTCATTGAAAAAGACATTACCACTATTCGGTTTTTGCAGACCTAAAATCATATAAAAAGTGGTGGATTTGCCCGCACCGTTTGGACCTAAGATGCCCACTATCTCGCCTTGTTTTAGCTCAAAGCTCACACCATCGACCACTTTTCTGTTCCCGTAAATCTTCACTAATTGATCTACTACTATTCTATTTTCCATAACCGAAAACCGAATAAAAAAAATGCGTTTTCTTGTCAATATAAATTTGCTTTTTACGAGAAAAATCTAAACATGTTGACACATTTTTATAAAAAGACACTAATATATGACAAAAAATGGACAACTTATACTTATAAAAAACACCTAATTATTTATTGGTACTAAATAAAACACCTTTTAAAATAAAGTATTAACTGCCTTTCTTCGATCAACCACTTTTATTGGCACAGTTTTTGCTCATTATAAGCTCAAAAAAAATACAAGAAAAAAAAGAGGTGTATTATGAAAAATTATGAAAATTACAAAGAAATAGCTGATTACACAATAGCTATAAAAATGGATCCCAGCGATGGTAACGCATACTTGAAAAGAGGCATAGCCTATGTTGAAATAGGGGTGTTTGACCTCGCAATTTCTGATTTTAACCAAGCTTTAAGGCTAGATCAAAACTTTGAAAATGCTTATGTAAATCGAGGGAATGCTTATGGTAGTTTAGGTGCTTATGACTTGGCAATATCTGACTTTATAAAGGCTATAAAGTTAGACCCAAATTTCAAACTTGCTTACGACAACCTTGCCGCTGTATACCTTACCAGAGGGAATAGGTATGCAGACAAGGGCGACGTTGGCAAAGCAATAGCGGACTACTCAGAAGCGATTAATATCTATCCAAATGACACTAAAGCATATATTAACAGAGGGCTAGCTTATTTTATTACGGATGATTGTGATAAAGCAATAGAAGATTTCTCCGAAGCAATAAGCTTAGATCCTGACCAAGCAACTGCATACCTCAATAGAGGGAATGCTTTTGTAAGCAAGGAAGACTATGACAAAGCAATAGCAGACTATTCAAAAGCGATAAAGATAGATCCGAATGACACAAATGCATATATAAATAGAGCTTACGCTTTTATGGGAAAGGGTGACGACGACAAAGCAATAGCAGACTGCAGCCGAGCTTTAAAGATAGATCCCCACAATGAATCAGCTAAGAAAAATTTAATAATAGCACAGCAGTTAAAAGGGTATTGGTTTGACCTTGCTATCTAAAAGAAATATTTTAGTTAGAATATATTACTTGCATAGGATTGGGATGCTTTTTTAGACAGTTTTTATCATAAAATCCCTTTTCAAATAAAATTTTTACTAACTAGTAACTAATTATAATATAAAGTGATATTCGAACCATTAAGCAATGGAAGCGGTGTATCTGCATATCTCATGCACCCTAGTAAGGTAGCTATAAAATGTTTTCTATTTTGAGTAAATATTCTAATGTAACTAGAATAAAAATAGAAAGCAAATATAGTAAGAAAAGATCGAATAAGTTTAAGATAGATAAAAAGAAGGAGAATGCGAAAACTAAGAGGAGTTAACAAATACTACTTCAAATAAACTATAAACAGAAACTCATTTATACTTGATAAAACTCTTTTACAACAAAAAATTCCCTTATCTGAAAAATACTAAATAAATGTTGACAAAAAAAGCAAGTTATAAAAAATTGTATTTGATTGAAATATAGCATAAATATGGAGTTTTGTGCAGATTTTTCGATAAAAGGTATTAAAGGGAAATATTATGAATGAATTATTAGCAGGCATCCACCATATCAGTTGGGGTATGGCTGCTATGATGTTTATGGGGTTAGTGCTGATATATTTGGCTATCAAGAAAGATTATGAACCCGCACTACTGCTACCTATAGGTTTCGGCACACTTCTTGCTAATATACCTTTTGATGCGATAATGGCTGCAAAACAGATAGCCCAGCTGGGTTTAGAATCACAGGCAGCTGGTCATGATCCTGTCACATTCTTGAATAATATGGGTATCATGATAGAGTCGCACAATCCCCTGCAATTACTTTTTAAATACGGGATAGAAACAGACCTATTCCCTCTGCTGATCTTTATAGCTATCGGTGCTATGATAGATTTTACTATTTTGCTAAAAAATCCTTTTATGTTACTCTTCGGTGCAGCAGCTCAGTTTGGTATCTTTTTTGCTATATTGGTGGCTGCTATGTTTGGATTTAGCATAAAGGAGGCAGCTGCTATATGTATCATAGGCGCTGCTGATGGTCCCACTTCAGTCTATGTGGCAAAGCAGTTTACAAAAGATCTTTTAGGTCCCATTTCTGTAGCTGCATATTCTTATATGGCACTAGTTCCCATCATACAGCCACCCATCATACGATTGTGCACTACTAAAGCGGAAAGATTGATAAAAATGGAGTCCTATAACGGAGCTGTATCTAAAAAGGTAAAGATTATATTTCCCTTGGCTGTCACTATGATAATGGGTATCATAGTTCCTGAATCTGTTTGGTTGGTAGGTTTTTTGATGTTTGGTAACCTGATACGAGAATGTGGAGTTCTGGATAAATTATCTAAGACTGCACAAAACGAACTAGCAAGTTTAGTCACTATTTTTTTGGGTATCACAATAGCTTCCACGATGACAGCAGATAAATTTTTACGGATAGATACCTTATTTGTGTTGGGTATTGGTTTGATAGCCTTTATTGCAGACACAGCAGGAGGAGTGCTTTTTGCTAAATTTCTGAACCTATTTTTAAAGAAAAAAGTCAACCCAATGATAGGTGCTGCAGGTATATCAGCCTTCCCAATGTCTGCTAGGGTTATCCAGAAAATGGGGCAACAGTATGACAATCAGAACTTTCTGTTGATGCCTGCTACCAGTGCAAATGCCGCAGGTCAGATAGGCTCTGTGATAGCTGGGGCGATAGTGATAGCATTATTGGTTTAAGGAGAGACATGATGCTAGACATAAAGCGGATATTTAGCACACTAGAAAACCTACCTTTCTCGTGGGAAGCTTTCGAAAATTGCCAGAAAGCATTGATAATAATGTTGAAGGGGATGACAAGTGTTTTTATTTTTATGCTATCATTCTTTTTGATAATAAAAATACTTGAAAAATTGTTTAATGATGATATAGACAAGGAGAAAAAATGATAAAGAACATAGAAGGAAACCTGATTTCCAGAGATTTAAAGTTCGCCATAGTGGTTAGCCGTTTCAACGATTTTATAAATACAAAGCTGTTAGATGGAGCCATCGATTGTCTGAAAAGGCACGGAACGACGGAAGATAAAGTGGATGTTTTATGGGTTCCTGGTGCGTTTGAGATACCCTTGATAGCTCAAAAAGCAGCCATGATTGAGAAATATCATGCTGTGATCTGTTTAGGTACTGTTATTCGCGGTGCCACACCTCATTTCGACTATGTGGCAGCTGAAGTGAGTAAGGGTATAGCTGCAGCGAGCCAAAAAACTGGCAAACCTATTATTTTTGGTGTTCTAACCACAGATTCTATCGAACAAGCAATCGAGAGAGCGGGAACAAAAGCTGGCAACAAAGGTTGGGAGGCAGCTCAAAACGCAATAGAAATGGCAAACCTACTTCTCGAAATGGGTGATAAATAGTGGGCATCCGACGGAAGTCTCGCGAGCTAGTGGTGCAAACAATATATGCACTCGGTTATGCGGAAACTGAAGAAAACGAGCTAAGCAGTAAAAGTAACCTTAAATATAAAGATATCCTTGATGATTTAGCTGCCGAGAACGAGATAGCCAGAGATAGCAATATATATAGATTTGCGGATA
>WRIO01000164.1 GCA_009782695.1 Candidatus Cloacimonadota bacterium | reverse complement strand
GGATCTATGCTCTTTTTATGGAGTATCGTTGTCCGATGCAGCAAAAGCCCTTTGTAAACAAGCGATAAAGGAAAAGATACTCCCTGTGAAGTGTCCCAAATCTCGCACTCCAAACGCCGAAACTCTGGCGGCTATAGCCGAAGGCGAGAAAATGCTAAAAGACCCTGACAAATATGCTCGGTATTACACAGATGAGGAGATAAAGCAGGGACTTTATAGAAAATGAGTAAGTATCGTATCATCGAAACAACCAGGTTTATAAAAGAAACTCAAGCTATGGAAAAAAGAGGCTTTGATATGAGTTTGTTAGATGATGTCGTCACTTTACTAAAAAATGGAGTAAAACTACCCAAAACACACAAAGACCATGCTCTAAAAGGTGATTTAAAAGGATACAGAGAGTGCCATATCAAAAACGACTGGCTACTTGTCTATAAAATCTATAAAAATGACTTGATATTATTGCTATCTCGCACAGGTTCACACAGTGATTTGTTTTAAATTATATTATCAAAATGGAGAGCCAGAGGCTATCCGCTACAACACATGTTCACATAGTGGCTTGTGCAAAAGGTGATTTTATGAAAACCAATATTTTTTTATTTACTTTAGTTTTATCAGCCATATTTATATTTAGTTGCCAAAACAGTTTATCTAGCGATGGCAATGGAAAAGGCGATTCAGCTGTAAGAACGAGAGTAGAATCTTTTTCTGAAGTGCCACCGGTAGAACCCTACAAAATAGGCGATATAGGACCTGCAGGTGGGTTAATCTTTTATGATAAAGGCATATTTTCTGACGGTTGGCGTTACTTGGAAAGTGCTCTGTTACAATCAGAAGCCGGGTATGCGTGGGGAGGGTATGGGTATGATATATTTGGGACGGAAACTGCTGTGGGAACAGGTAAAAGAAATACAGAAATTATCATAGCATACTTATCGGAAATCGAGGAGTACTCGCCTGCAGCCCAAGTCTGTGATTATTTATATATAAACGGTTATACTGATTGGTTTTTACCCTCTTATGATGAGCTCACACTTATGTATGAAAATCTAGCTTTAAAGGGATTAGGCGGCTTTGTGACTGCGTATAATGGCTTTTACTGGTCATCTTCACAATATAGCCAATACTATGCCTTGTCATTGAGATTCTCTGACGGTTGGACTCACTACTGGTACCCGAAATATGATACTTGTTATATCAGGGCAGCTCGGGCTTTTTGAGGATTAAACTTTTAATCGTTAGAGGCACTACAACCACTTGCCAGAACTGTCCCCCCTGCCTCGACATTCTGCCCAGAAATCACCAGAACTTCATATTGCGAGGGTATAAATACTTCCGCAGTGGCAGACCAGGCAACCATACCTATCAAGGCTGCTTGAAAAGGGACTTCTCCTTCATAAAAGATTTTCAAGTGGGAACTATTTATTTTCCAGCTTACGCGGTCATTTTCGGCTAGCTCATTTATTTTGTCGGTAGCTGTGCAGGTGACCACTTCAGCCGCAGCGTGCACAGGCTTTTGGATAGTGATGATAGTGCCTTTTTCAGTGCTAGATATTGCGGTAATTTTACCGTTTATAGGTGCATAGACTTCGGAAGCATTCGGGGGAGAAAAATTTCGGTGAAACCGCACAGCATAAAAGAAGTAAAAATATAGCATTAAACTAAAAACAGACAAAAACTGTGAACCTGTGAAGGCATCGCGTAAAAAGAAACACAGCACTATCGATAGAGCAGGGATTATCAGATATTTATACTTGTAAATCTGGGCGTGGGTCAGCATCTCATGGGGTAAAAATTCTTTCATTTATACCCTCTTTCGATATTTGTTTGGACTGATTTGTATATGTTATCGACATTCGAAAGATACCTATCATAGCAAAATATTTCATCTAAATCTGCTTTGGTCAAATAATTCATAATCATCTTGTCTTTTTCTATTAAACTCCTGAAACTTGCTTTCTTTTCCCAACATTTCATGGCATTTTTTTGAACAAGTTCATAAGCTTTTTCACGGGAACAACCCTTTTCGGCAAGCTGTAGCAAAACTATCTGAGAAAAGACAAGCCCGTTTGTCATCTCCAAATTCCGTTTTATGTTCGCTTCATTTACTACTAAATTATTTATCAAACCCGAGACCTTCCTTATCATATAATGCAGTAATATAAAAGAATCTGGCAATATAATTCGTTCTACTGAAGAGTGACTGATATCCCTTTCATGCCATAAGGCATTATTCTCTATGGCTGCAGAGGCATTCGCCCGCAGAACTCTGGCTAATCCGCAAATCTGTTCACTGGTGACAGGGTTCTTTTTATGTGGCATAGCAGAAGATCCTTTTTGACCTTTGGCAAAGCCTTCTTCTACTTCTCCTACTTCTGTGCGTTGTAAGTGACGGATTTCTAGCGCAATTTTTTCCAAAGTTGTGCCGATTAGGGCGATTATTTGCATCAGGTAAGCATGTCTATCACGGGAGATTATTTGAGTCGAAATATCGGCAGCCGAAAGGTTTAACTCCTTGCATACTGCTAATTCTATTTTTGGGTCGATATGTGCGTAATTACCCACAGCACCAGAGATTTGCCCATAAGTGATATCGAGCTTCGCGTCCGTTAGCCTTTTGCTATCTCGGAATAGCTCGTCAACCCACGATAAAAATTTTAAACCGAATGAAGTTGGTTCTGCGTGTATTCCGTGCGACCGACCCATACACAGCAAATCTTTATACTTGAAAGCTTTTATAGACAAATAGGAAAAGAGATCAACTATCTCATCTTGTAGTAGATTTATAGCATCTCGACATTGCAGTGCCAGAGCGGTGTCTATCATATCAGACGAGGTCATACCGTAGTGGATATATCTGGCACTTTCGCCCACATTTTCTGCGACATTTGTCAGGAAGGCTATCACATCGTGTCGGGTAGTTTTTTCAATCTCGTAGATTCTATCCACAGAAAAGTTTGCCTTTTTTTCTATATTTTTCAGGTCAGCTTTTGGTATCATGCCATGTTTACACATAGCTCGGCAGACCGCGAGCTCCACTTTCAGCCAGTAGTGATACTTGCTCTCTTCGCTCCAAACCTTCTCCATTTCTGGTAAACTATATCGCTTTATCATATTTTCTTTCCTTATTTACTTTAATGGCTGTATATTTCGCTCGCCATATTCCACCTTGTCCACATGGAACAAAACCCTCCGAAAACTCGGTATATCTCCCTCTATCTCGTGCAGCTGCCCGCTCCTGTCATATAGAAACCTGATGCTGATATTTTCTTTGCTGTTTGATATTTCTGACAGCCTCATAAAAGGTGAAAACTGTATCTCATAGCCTTGTAACTCTATCTGCTGGGTATCGGCTATTTGATTTCTATGTTTGGTCAGTAAAGGAAACAAATCCTCGATAAAAAACTGTATCCACTCAAAGTCATGGTCAGTAAGCTTTATATTTTCGATAGCAGCACTGCCAGGCTTTTTGACCTGCATCTGCTCTCTGTCGATATAACCCGCAAAAAGCACGCCTCCACCTAACCCCAAAAGCCCGCTACCTAACACATCTGCCCGCAACTGACTTTTGTTTTTCACTATGACACTATTGTTTTTCAGAACTATTTGCCCGAACTGAATATCGATGATACCTGTCATTTTAAACGCTTGCCAATTATTTAGCTCGATATCAAGTAAGCGAAGCCTTTCAAGTTTTGCTACATCAGGTGGTTTTGGGGTGCAGGCGGGTAAAAGCAATAGTAGGGTGAAAACGCATATTAGGATGGAGAGCCGGAGGCTCTCCGCTACAATAATTCTCATATCAACTTACTCCTCGTCCCAGTCGTGTGCTTGGTAATAATCAGAGAGCGAGTCATCTGCTGTGTCTGTTTTTTTAGTTTCAGCTACTA
>WRIO01000163.1 GCA_009782695.1 Candidatus Cloacimonadota bacterium | reverse complement strand
CCGAGCTGGAGTAATAGAAAGGAAATTAACCCCTGTTTTTTTAGGCTCTGCTTACAAGAACAAGGGAATACAAGCCTTGCTAGACGCAGTGGTCGAATACCTGCCTGCTCCGAATGACAGAGAAAATTATGCTTTTGATGTATCATCCGCCACCCCACATCATGCTGCTGAACCTCCTAAAATAAAGCTCGTTTCTGACCCCAAAAAAGAGGTGGTGGCTATGGCTTTTAAGATAGATAACCAGGTGTATGGTCAGCTAACATATATCCGTATTTACCAAGGCACCATCCGCAAAGGAATGGATCTGGTAAATGTGAGCACAGGAAAAAAAATAAAGGTGGGGCGGCTTATCAGGATGCATGCTAATTCTATGGAAGATATTTCAGAAGGGCTTGCGGGAGATATAGTAGCATTATATGGGGTTGACTGTTCGCTCGGAGACACTTTTGTCTCTGGTCATCTGAATATTTCATTAAAATCTGTGTTCGTGCCTGAGCCTATTCTCTCTCTTGCTATAAAAACAAATGATAAAAAATCGAACGACAACTTAGCCAAAGCACTAAATAGGTTTCAGAAAGAAGACCCTACTTTTCGTTCCTTTATAAATGAAGAGACCTCAGAAACTATCATAAAAGGTATGGGTGAGCTTCACTTAGAGGTTTATGTGGAAAGAATGAAGCGAGAATATGCGATAGACCTGCAAGTGGGTATGCCTCAGGTGGCGTATCGTGAGACTATTACTGGTAATGCTACTTTTGACTACACTTATCGAAAACAAACGGGGGGGCGAGGGCAATATGCCCGTGTCTGCGGGATGATAGAACCTTCGGGGGTTGATGACAATATATTTATCGATGCTGTAAAAGGTGGGGTGATTCCCAGCTCTTTTATGCCTAGCTGCGAAAAAGGATTTTACGCCTCTTTAGAGAAGGGACATCTAACAGGTTTCCCTCTGATAGGGGTAAAAATGACTATCAATGACGGTAATTACCACCCTGTGGACTCGCAAACTATCTCCTTTGAAATGGCAACGATTCTCACTTTTAAAGAAAATTACCAAAAAGTGCATCCACGAATACTCGAACCTATTATGAGACTCAATATCGAAACACCTTCAGAGTTTCGCGGGACAGTGATAGGTAGTGTGAACCAAAGACGCGGTGTGGTGATAGAAACCTCTGTGGAGGGGCATGCCACCAGTGTCGAGGCGACTATTCCTTTATCAGAAGTATTCGGCTATGCCACTATACTCCGTTCACTCACACAAGGAAAAGCAGAATTTACTTTAGAGTTTTTAAAATATGACCTTGTGCCCAAATCGATAGAATTAGAATTGGTAAAAGCGAAATAAGATATTTTTTTGCGGGGGTCTTTTAGACCTCAAATATGTAGAAATAGTAGATAAGGTAGCCACTTGCCTTCGGAACATAGTTGTAATGCAATGTTGAATACTCTCATTAATATACTTTTTTTTGCTAAAAAAAATAATTTTCATAAAGTACTTGACAAAAAAAGGCAGTTTTTAAAAGTTGAACTCATAAAATTAGCAGGGCCTATAGCTCAGTTGGTAGAGCTCCCGGCTCATAACCGGGCGGTCAGAGGTTCGAATCCTCTTGGGCCCACCATACTTTAGCTTCCAGATACCAAAAGAAGAGCCACGATGATCACGATTTATAATAAAGACCAGATAGCAGAAATTAAAAAGGCTTGCAGATTGGCAGCTCAATGTTTAGCATACTTAGAGTGTTTTGTGACTGTCGGCCAGAACACAGAAAAGCTAAACACCCTTGCTCATGATTTTATATTGCAACATAATGCGGTCCCTGCACCTCTAAACTACAACAACTATCCAAAATCCATTTGCACCTCGATTAATAGTGTAGTTTGTCACGGTATCCCTTCTGAAAATGTTATTCTAAAAAACGGAGACATAATCAATGTGGATATTACAGTGATATTAGACGGGTATTTCGGGGACACTTCAAAGACTTTTATCATTGGTGAAGCCTCTGATGAAATCAAGTTATTTGTAGAACGAACAGAGATTGCTATGTATAAAGGCATAGAATACCTAAAACCCGGTCGTAGGCTTTCTGGAATGGGGCGAACTATCGAGGATTATGTCACTAAATTTAAATACTCTGTTGTGCGTGATTATGGCGGTCATGGTATAGGGCAAAACTTCCACGAACCGCCACACGTGTGCCATTTTTACACACGTGAGCACGATGTAGTGCTGGCAGAAGGAATGGTCTTTACAGTGGAGCCTATGATCAATAAAAGTAAGAACTGGAAAGTCATCACCTCCACTTATGACGGGTGGACAGTTTACACGAGAGATAAATCGCTATCTGCCCAATTTGAACATACCATAGCTATGGCTGAAACAGGTGCGGAAATCCTGACTTTATGCGAGTGACTCGGTGATATGAGACGAAAGGGAGAATATGTTTGAAATTAACATTCATATTTATCAAAATATTATTAATAACTACCACTATTTTTATTTGGAATACAGCTAAGCTTGCTGCTGAGAAAATAGAGAGAAGTTGTCCACACCACCCCACTCGAGCACCTGAGGAAACTATTAATGTGCGGGGTCACGAATATAGAAACGCTTATGATGGCACTAGTTGTGAGAGTTTCTTATATCATAAAGAGTATCCTGATGTGGGAGTTTATGATTTCTCTGAAAATCTGATGATTCGAAACTCTAACAATACCCTTTTTTTAGGATGTGGGAATACTATAATACCGAGTAATGTCAATACTATTGGTTGGGCTGCTTTTAAGCAGTGTCCCAGTTTCACGAGTATAAATATACCATCAAATGTGAAAAGTATAGGAAGGTATGCTTTCTTTGAATGACCAAAATTAACAGTAGTTATAATATCAGAGGGTGTGACTACGATAGATGATAGTGCTTTTGAGAATTGTCCCAAGCTAAAGAAGGTTATAATTCCAAAGAGTATGACTTCTATTAGCCCCAACGCGTTCAAAGGGTATAAAAATCTCACTATATATTATTGTGCGAGTTATGAAAATTTAACAAAGTGGCAAACTAACTGGAACAGAGAGGATATCCCTGTAGTTTATGGGTATGAGCTGACAAAAAAAGATAAGAAAATCCGTTGAGAAGCTTTTATCTTTTTTATAAAGTATTTTCACTATTTGTCGATATACTATATATTAGAGATAAATAAATAGGAGACAAGGATGTCAGAAATATCAGCAGTTAATGGCAATTCAGAGATTAATCTTTATAACCGAAATGGACGAATAGACCCGTATGCAGTTTTTCAGTTAAACTTTAAAGCTCTTGGGGGAGAAAAGCAAGTTAAAAACGACACAACCTTCAAATACAGCGGGCAGCTGGAGATGAATGGCTCAACCTTTGACCTAACCGACTATGTCAAAAAACCCTTAAAAAGCTTGCGAATAGTCTCTAGTAACTATAAAATCCAATATAGAACAGGCGACGATGGGGTTAATATTTGGGCTGAACAGGATGGAAAGACTACAAAGCTCTATGATGGCGACACACCTGAACGACAAGTAAAAAAATTATGGGATGAGTATGCCTATACTGACCCGAAAAATAAAGTGTTTGTAGCAACAGCTGGCAATCGAAAAGTGAGCATAGATGGTTCAAACTGCTATGAGGTCACCATCCGAAACCGTAAAACTGACGAAGTGGTTACCCATTACTATGATGCAGACACCTATATGCTAAAAAGAGAAGTTAAAAATAGTAGCACAGAAAAAGTTCAGACCGATTTTGACGATTATAGAGCTGTCGGGAACACATTGATGGCACATAAATTAGATATCAGATACCTCGATACAAATGTCAAACAATCAATAAAATGAGACAAAATAGAAAAGGGGATGTATATTT
>WRIO01000162.1 GCA_009782695.1 Candidatus Cloacimonadota bacterium | reverse complement strand
TATTTAGAGACTGCACTGTTAGATGATATCAAAAAAGAAATAGAAACAGAAATGTTCATTCCCTATATCCAGCTTCATGAGTTCGAAGGACTTCTATTTTCTGATGTCGAAAAATTCTCAGAGATAAATGTTTCAGATGAGAGTCTTGCCAGATTGAGAAAAATTGCTAATGAATTTCAAAATCCTGAACTGATAGATGATGGTGCTACTACTTCTCCTTCCAAAAGAATTTCATATATTGTAAAGAAATACCATAAAGTAGATTTCGGTTCATTGATAGCCGATAAAATAGGTATCGAAACTATGAGGACTAAATGTTCACATTTCTCTAGCTGGATTGATAAGCTAATAGAAATAACAAAAAAATAATCATTTTTGCTCTTGACACCAGAGTAAAAATAGTGTATAGTATATAAAAATTATAATGTCATTAATTCTATTCTGGAGAAAAAACATGAGTGATTATGTTTTAAATATGCCCAATGAGGTTGGTTTAATTATTTTCAAAAAAGGTAACAAGGAATAAACCAAAAATCGTAGGGAACGACATTGTAGCGGAGAGGGTCCCGCTCTCCATTCCTAATGGAATCTGGTGTTTGACGCTGTGGTGGAGAGCCGGAGGCTCTCCGCTACAAGAAACGTCCACATCCCCATGCCGTCATTCTGAGGGAAGCTTCAACGACGCGCAGCGTCCCCAACGCACGCTTGCGTGCCTCAACTGCACGAAGTGCTTTTATCCGTGCGGAGCACACCTCATTTATAATTTATAATTTGCTTTCTTCTTTTCTCTTGACAAAAAAACCTATATATTTTTTCGTGGTTTTGGTTTTAAAGTTCAAAAAAAAATTGGTTTGGAAAAATGGGGTTGAAACAATTTTTACTCACCAACAAAAATACAACAAAAAAAAGAACGTAAGGAGTAAGTATGAAAAAAATCTTATTAACGATTTTTTTGTTGAGCTTATTAGTGTTTACACTTCTAGCTCAAGACTTCACAACAAACAGAAATGCAGATCTTTCAAACAAAATTCGCAATTCTGTAAACGAAAACAGGCCCATTAGGCCTAAACTGACCGCAGAAGAAAGGCAAAACATGCCGTCTTTTGAAGAAAGAATAGCTGCTCTGAGAGAGCAACATACCACCCGCCCTCCGCAGACTCGTGCTATCGAGCTACCATATTGGGAAACCTTTGATGGTGGAGATTTATACTACGATTTAGGATGGGAATCCACTTATGAATGGGATTTCTGGATTAGTAGCTGGGCTTATGATGATTGGACTTCACTCTGCAGCAATTTTTATGGCTGGGGTGAAGCTATTTGGTCACCAGAGATTGGTCCCATAAATGGTGGCTCTATGCTATCATTTTGGTGGGGAGCAGAAAGTGATTATGGTCCTTGGTTTGAGCCATGGGATGAAGCAGTTTTGCTTATCAACTGGGAGCCTGTTTACTATTTCAACAGTACCACTCACAATCCAAACGCATCTTATGACGACTATTGGCAATTTTTTGAGATGGACCTCTCACCTTGGGTAGGACAAGACATCAGTATTTGTATAGCTGAGAACTATTGTGATAATATTTATTTAAATGTTGATGCTATCGAAATCACTATCGGTGGAGCAACTGGACACCTTACAGGTACCGTAACCGCTGGTGGCGCACCTCTTTCTGGTGTGACTGTCGGTCTAGTCGGCAGCTCTCGCAGTGTCACCACAAACGCCGCTGGTGTTTACACTATGAATAATATAATAGAGGGACCTATCTCCATCACTGGCACAAAGCACACTTATGGTGACTACACCTCTCCTACACTCAATATAGTAGAAGACCAGACTACTACCCACAACTTTAGTATGACTTTACTTCCTACAACCACAGTATCTGGCACGCTTCGTCTGTCTGATCAGCCGACTTCACCCGCTGTGGGAGCGACCGTAACCCTTTCGGGATATGAGCCTTACTCTGTCACCTCAAACGCTTCGGGTGATTTTAATATAACCGGCGTGTTCACAAACCACACTTATGAACTAAAAGTAAGGCACGAAGGTTATGCCATCCACACACAAAACGTCGTGGTAGGCACTACTCCTGTCAATGTAGGCACTATCACCCTACAAGAAAAAGCTTACCCTGTAAAAAATGTAGTAGCAGTTGACAATCAACCTGCAAACGCTACTATCAGCTGGGAAGAGCCTACAGCTGGCGAGCCATACTGGTTTGACCTGTCCACAGGTGAAATATATGACACTATCGGTAACGGCGGATATGCAGCTATGCATATAGCTCACAGATACACCCCAGCTATGCTTGAGCAATACGGTATAGCAGGAGCTACTTTGACCAAAATGGCTTTTGTGTCTAGATATAATGACGGAACTACTTGGACCTTGAAAATATGGACAGGTGGCGCAGGCTACCCCAGAGACCCAGGTCCTGCTGTTTACGAACAACCTATAAATATGACCGGTTTACTTGAATTTGAATGGAATGAAATCGAACTCGATACACCATTTATCATACCTACCAACGAAGAATTTTGGTTAGGTTTCCAAGTAATCCAAACTTACGGCTACACTGCTGGTTGCGACCAAGGACCAAGGCTCGAAAACTATGGTGATGTAATGGACTGGAACGGCACTTGGTATACCATGAATGACGCAGGTGGCGGCTCTCTGCCTTACAACTGGCTGATAAAAGGCTGGGTGGAAGATGGACAAGGTATCGATAGAAGCTTTAGCTTATCTGATACCACTCCAAACCTAAATCCAAACAATGACTCTCGTATCCGCACAAACTACAATGTTTACATTACTACCAGAGAAAATGAAACCAACCCAGCTGCTTGGACATTGGTCGGTTCCCCCACAGGTGAAACTTATGTGGACAATACTTGGCCCAATTATGCAAACGGTTTTTACAAATACGCTGTTAGAGCTGTCCACACAGGCGGTGTAATGTCTGACGCTCGTTTATCAAACATCGTGGAAATAGGCACCAGAGTAAATGTAACAGGCACGCTGCGTCTATCTGACCAACCTACTATGCCTGCTGTCGGCGCAACTATCACGATAACAGGTCTCGAAGTATACACAGGCACATCGAACGCTAGCGGTGTTTTCTCTATACCAAATGTCCTAAAGAATGAAACATATCAAGTCAAGATAGCTCATACAGGTTATTACACATACACAGGCACAATCACTGTGGGCGAAGAAGACTATGATATGGACACTATCATCCTCGAAGAGAAACCCTCCCCAGTGAGAAATGTAGTCGCTATCGACAACAACCCTATAGCTAATATCAGCTGGGATGCACCCGTTCCTGGCGAAGACATCTGGTTTACACTATCTACAGAAACTTTACAGGACGCTGGTGGATTAGGTGATGGTGGCTGGTATGAAACAGCTAATAGGTTTGACGCTGCTATGCTAAACGCCCTTGGTGTAGCTGGTGCGGCCGTCACAGAGTTTGGTTTCCATGCTCCGTTAGCTGCCTCGAATATCCCTTCTTCCGGTTATGAAGCAAGATTTTATGCTGGTGGCTCAAGCCTAACTGACCTCGGTCCAATGGTTTACTCACAAGCTATCCCTGCTGCAACTATCACTGCTGGCGCATGGAATTATATCACCCTAAACCAAGAAGTAGAAATCCCCACTAATGCTGAACTGCTTATAGTACTTTATTCAAACCATGTCGCAGGCCAATATCCTCACGCTTTTTGTTCAGGAGCACTTACTGCTAACTACGGAAACATCCGTAGATACAATAATTACAGTATGAATTTTGCTGCTGGAGCATTTGCAGGAAACTTTATGATAAAGGCTATGGCTTCTGGTGCAGAAGGTCCTCGCAGTTTCTCATTAGAAGAATACTATGCAGCAGCTGCTCAGACAGCTGGCACAGGC
>WRIO01000161.1 GCA_009782695.1 Candidatus Cloacimonadota bacterium | reverse complement strand
TGGCATGGTGAAGTCTCTGCTAAAACAAGGAATAGAAGTAGATTTAGTGCTCCCTACGAACGAAATGCTTTATCTCAAGTTTCGTAAAGTAGAGGACGTAGACACGCTACCTGTGGTGTTTATCGACCCTGTAAAACAAAAAGAATATATGTCACAACATCGTATGACTATCACCGAAAAAGCCGAATATATCGGGCTAAACTATTCACCCGAAACTTACCTTTCTCCAGCAGATATCCAGGCATATAAATGGATGGTAGAAAATATCCACTACGAAAAAATCGACTTCACTTCGCTAGAAGAGAAGATCATCTTCGACCTTGCCCATTACTTGGTCGGGGACGAAGATATATTTCAAAAGGTAAAAGAGATGACTGCTCGTGCGCATAGATTTGCCCAGTTGCTTGATTTTGATATCATCCACGCACACGACTGGCTGTGTTACCCTGCTGGCATCATAGCTAAAAAACTTACTCGAAAGCCTCTGGTTACACACATGCACGCTACAGAATTTGACCGTGCAGGAGGGTATGGCAACAGCCGTATCCACAGCATAGAATCGAGCGGACTGCACTATGCCGACCTAATCTGTTGCGTGTCAAAATACACTGCAAATATGGTGATATCACAATATCGGGTCGATAGTGGAAAGATCAGAATACTATACAATGCCTACGATGTGAGCAAAATACCAGATCAAAAAGAGAGACTTTTCAAAGGTCCCACTGTGCTGTTTTTAGGGCGTATCACCTTGCAGAAAGGACCTGATTACTTTGTGGAAATGGCGAAAAGGGTGCTAGACCAATGCCCCGATGCCCGCTTTATCATGGCAGGGTCAGGTGATATGGCAAGGAAATTGCTACATAGAACAGCCAGCCTCAGGCTGAAAAATCGCTTTTTGTTCGCAGGCTTCTTAAACCGAAAACAAGTGGAAGAGATACTAAATTCCGTGGATATTTATGTGCTACCTTCTGTGTCTGAACCCTTTGGGATAGCCCCACTCGAGGCTATGGCGTATGGGGTGACAGCAGTGATTTCAAAGCAGTCGGGTGTGTCTGAGGTCGTGGAGAACGCCTATAAAGTAGACTTCTGGGATTTAGATGAGATGACCAGGATCATCATCAAGCTCATCAATGACCCTATCCATTGCTATGAAATGGGCTTCGCAGGTAAAGACGAAGTGTTCCGTATCGGTTGGGACGAAGTAGCCAAAAAGCTGATAGGTATGTATGAAGAAGTGTATTGAGAAAAATATAAAGGAACAAAAATGCTATATATAGATTTTTATTTTCATGTCCACCAGCCATTTCGGTTGCGGGCTTTTAGCGTGCTGGATATAGGAAAAAACCAACCGTATTTTGATGAGGTGAAAAATAGATTTGTGATGGATAAAGTCGCAAATAAATGCTATATCCCTACCAACAATATGCTGCTAGATTTGATAAAAAAACACAAAGGTAAGTTTAAAGTGGCATTTTCTATCACCGGTGTGGTGATAGAGCAGTTCAAAAGGTATCGTCCTGATGTGCTAGACTCGTTCAAAGCCCTTGCAGATACAGGTTGTGTAGAATTTGTCGGTGAGACATACTATCATTCACTTGCTTTTTTGTATGATACAAATGAATTTTTAGAGCAAGTGGAAATGCATAAACAGCTGATGCAAAAAGAGTTTGGTTACACTCCAGAAACCTTTCGTAATACAGAGCTTATCTACCAAGACAGATTGTCTGACCTGATATATGAGCTAGAAGGATTTAAAACTATTCTGACAGAAGGGGTAGATAGAATACTCGGTTGGCGCTCACCACTATTTGCATATAAGAATTTTACTGCAGAAATCTCACTTCTTTTGAAATATTACCAGCTATCTGACGATATAGCCTTCCGTTTCTCAAACCGGGACTGGCCTGAGTATCCTTTAACCGTCGACAAGTTCGTTAAATGGATAGAACACTTCGAGCTTGACCCTGCAAATTCTCCCCACAAAAATAAATTTTTAAATCTTTTTATGGATTATGAGACCTTCGGCGAACATCAGTGGGCTGAGACAGGTATCTTTAATTTTATGAGCTATCTACCCGAAAAGATATTAAAAAATAATCATTTAGGCTTTATCACACCGAAAGAAGCGAATAAACTGACGAATTATCAGCAAGAAAGTCTCTCCTTCCCAGAACCTGTCTCATGGGCGGACGCAGAAAGAGATCTGTCTGCTTGGAGAGAAAATGATATGCAGCACAATGCTCTGGACACCTTTTACGAACTGCTCGACATGGCAAAATCAAAAGGCAGGACAGATGTGGTCGAGACACTGCGATACTTGTCAACCTCTGACCATTTTTATTATATGTGCACTAAATACTTCCAAGACGGTGATGTCCATAAGTACTTCTCGCCTTATGACTCGCCAGAGCAGGCTTATATTTATTTTATAAATGTCCTAGCTGATATCGAAGAAAAGCTGAAGGCGTGAAGTAAATCAAATTATATTTTAAATAGGGGGGAATATATGTATAATCCAGTCGAGATAATTTTGAAAAAGAGGAGTGGGCAAGAGCTAACTCCCGCAGAAATGACCTTTATGGTCAGTGGTTTTATAGCAGGGGAAGTTCCCGAATATCAGATGTCTGCTTTCTTGATGGCTATCTTTTTCCAGGGGATGACAAAATCTGAGATAGTTGAGCTGACCCGTATTTATATAGAGTCTGGTTCGCAGATAAAATTTCCAGAAGGTCTGCAAACCTGTGACAAGCACTCCACAGGGGGTGTGGGTGACAAAATCACCATGACGCTTGCCCCTATCGTAGCAGCTTGTGGAGCTTATATTCCTATGATTTCAGGGCGTGGACTGGGTCACACCGGGGGCACGCTCGACAAGCTGGAATCTATACCTGGGTTTGACACCTATATGACCGAGGAATACTTCGTAGCTTCTGTCCTAGAACGCAGATTAGCTATCATAGCTCAGTCAAAGGCTTTAGTGCCCGCAGACAAAAAGATATATGCCTTGCGTGACGTGACAGCCACAGTCGAAAGCCTGCCTCTGATCACTGCTAGTATCATGAGTAAAAAAATAGCCGAAGGTGCCAGAAACCTTGTGATAGATTTGAAAGTGGGAAGCGGTGCTTTTATGAAAACGATGGACGATGCTCGCAAACTTGCCGAACTGCTAAAACACACCGGTGAGAGCTTCGGGCAGAAAGTTAGCGTGATTTTTACCCAAATGGAAAGTCCACTCGGCTTTGCTATCGGCAATGCGATGGAGATAAAGGAAAGCATAGGGTATCTAAAAGGGGCACATATCCCCGATATAGACCAGATTACCAAAGCACTTGCTGTAGAAATGCTCATGCAAACAGGAATAGCTACCAGCAAGGACGAGGCTTTGCAAAAGATAGCAGAAGTGATTGAAAACCGAGCAGCCTTGCAGCAGTTTAAAGACCTGATACAGCTACACAAGGGAAACCCCGCTGTTTGCGATGATACCTCGCTTTTACCGGAAGCAAAGTATGTCCTACCTATAAAGTCCGACAAAGAAGGCTATATAAACAGTATCGATAGCCAAAAGATAGGCTATGCCCTTATAAAAATCGGCGCAGGTCGTGTCACACTCGATAGCCCTCTCGACATGGGAGCTGGTGCATATCTATATAAAAAGATAGGCGACCAGATAAATCTATCTGAAGAAATAGGGCAATTACATACTAATAATATAGCACTTGGCCAAGCAGTCGTCCAAGAAATAAACGACGCTATGACTGCCAGCTCAAATAAACCAGAAACAAAACCCTTGATTTTAGGAAAACGGGCAAAGTACGTGTTTTGCGGGTTGATTTCATTTACAGTTTGAGTTATTGTAAAGTATCTCCTTCTTAAAAAACTTCCACAACCGCTCTATCCAATTCAAGTTCGGTGAGTAACTCG
>WRIO01000160.1 GCA_009782695.1 Candidatus Cloacimonadota bacterium | reverse complement strand
TAGAGGTTTACCTGGATTCTATTATTTTTTGGGATAATAAAAGACCTATAACCACGCAAATCCTTAAGACTATCGAGCTAAGCAAGGTGGCAAAAAAAGAAAATATCTATAATGATTTTGTTGTATTCACTAGCACAAAAGTAAAACAGCTATCTCTTTTTGGCTATTAAAAGGCATTTTATTAGAACTCGTAGGGATCGTTCCCTACGAAATATACTCTCATCGTAAGATTATCTTTGCGAGTTTTGCTTCTATATCGCCATTTTTGATAGTTTTTTTGGAGTGGATACGCAGGCGTATTTCTGGTAGCAGTTCTGGTTTTCCGGACAAGACATAAGCTACACTATGAGGGCATTTTTGTTTTAAAAAATCGCCTAAATCATTATACAATAGCACTATATCCTCTGTCTTACCCATACGGATACCATAAGGGGGATTGCAGACTATTATTCTGTTTTCTACCAGTGGCAATTTTTGGAAGGGGGACACTGTCAGGCTGATATTTTCTGAGAAAGGGAGGTTGCTCAGGTTCTTTCGCGTGACTTCTATGGCATCGCTACTAATATCTGAACCAAATAAAATACCCTTTGGGAGGGGTATCATTTTATCGTTAGCAGCGGAAACTATGTTTTTCCATAGTTTTTCGTCAAAATCTGGCAAGGATTTTATATGCAAATTATCCCGCAAGTAACCTGCAGGTATTGCCGAATAACTCATCAGCGCTTCAGCAATGATAGTGCCAGAGCCACACATGATGTCATACACAGGTTTTTTCTCGGTATCACCCAAGATCTTTATGATAGCTGCACCTAATGTCTCTTGGAGTGGTGCTGTGTGACCTTCTGTGCGATAACCTCTTTTGTGCATACTTTTACCCGCAATATCAAACGCAATAGTCGCCCAATTATCTTTAATATATAGATTTAGAACTATATCCCCGTCTTTTGGTTTAAAGTTAGGTCGCTTTTTATATTTTTCTTTGAACTGGTCACAGATAGCGTCTTTTAGCACCTGCCCCGCGTATAGAGAGTTGTCTATCTTACTGCCTGCCACATTTGTGATGATAGAAAAGCACTGGTCCAGCGATAAGAGGGCTGTCCAGTCGATATTTGCTGATGCTTGTTGATACAGGTATTTTTCGCTGTGGCATTGCATGCTGATAAGTGGTGCCAGCACGCGTTGGATCAGCCGATTGCAATAATTTATCCTGTAAAGAGTGGCAGTATCACAGGTAAATCGAACTCCACGTGACTCTTCGGAAAGCACAGTTGCACCGAGTGAGGTGAGTTCCTCAGCTGCATATTTTTCGAGGCTACCTGTCACCTGGGCAAAGTATTTTTGATTTTTTTGATATTCGAACATACAGATATATAACTATATTGGAGCGGGATCATTACAGCTGGAACAAATTAGAAATTATAAATTATAAATAGTGGTGTGCTTCGCATAGATATGGCGGAAGGCAGAGGTCTGCCTTCCCTACAAAGATCCACATTGACGGAACGATGTTCGCTTAAAAATCAGTCCGCAGGACACCATAACCTGTCATTTGTAACTAGAAACTTGTAACTCCCAACGAAGTTGGGCATGGCATCGTTCCCTACGTGAAATAATAACTTTTGTGCTTTTTTTTTTTTAAATCTTGCAACTACCATAAATACAAATATGTTAGCACAGGGGGGAAGCAAGGGAGCTCGGAGAAGGTAAGAGCTAGTCCGATGCTCCTTGCTTGCCCTTGTCTTTATTGTGCGATAAAATATAGCGATACAAATCGCAGACTTATATTTTTTGGCAGAAGTTGTGCAACTATCTATTTTATATGCCGTTATCTATGCCCAGCAATATCAAACGCAACCATGAAAGTTTAGCATAGTAGGCAATGAAAATCAAACTTACGAAATAAATATTGACAAAATAACACAGAAAAAAAAACTCGCACTGTCGAAAAATGTGGTGTATAGGCTTTCACTACCGAAAGGAAAAGGTAAGCCTTCCCTTCTAATACAGGGGTAAAAAAGGAGGTCAGATGATACTTAATGATATTCAAGCGATAGAGAAGATATTTGAAGGTATACGTGGTAAGAGAGTGGGAATAGTGACTCATGAGTTTCCAGATGGCGATGGTTTGAGTGTATCTATCGGTTTGTATCAGGTATTGAAAGCTATCTATGAAGCCGACCCATACATCATCATGGACTCAGAATATCCTTCTTTTTTGGAGTTTTTAGAGTATAAAAAGTGCCGAATAATGTCCTTTGCACAGTATCAGTCGGAGGTAAATAGTGACTTTGATTTGCTGGTAGTGCTTGATTGTCACGAGCCCGACAGGATAGATTGCGACCCCTCTATATATAAAAAGTCAAAGCAGGTATTAGTGATAGACCACCATGAGGTCATCGGGGAGTCGCTGGTAAATGAATACAGCTATTTTGTTGATAGAGAAGCTACTAGCACGGGTGTAATCCTCCACAGAGCCCTTTTCGAACTGCTAAAAAGCAAGGTAGAAGGTGTGGTGCCTGAATGGATGGAGATATATCGTGATAGTATATACACTTCTATCGTCAATGATACAGACAATTTCGCGAATAGCAACTCAAATAGAGAGACATTTACTGTGATTTCTGACCTGATGATATTGGGTCTAAAGCCATATCTGCTGGTAAAACAATTTATTTTCAATCACCCGGTAGAGTATTTTCGCTTTATCGGCTCAACCCTTTCCACTATCGCGAAAAAAGATCATATAGCCTATTTCGTAGCTACCCAAAAAATGCTAAAAGACAACGGGTTAAAAGAAGATGCCTATTCCAAAATGATGAGGTGGGTAAAGGGTGCGAAAGATGTGTGGATCATGGTGAGCTTCCAAGAATATGAAAACAACCTCTGGAGAGTGAGCTTGCGTTCTGAGACCCACGATATGGCAGAAATAGCGCAGCACTTTGAGGGTGGAGGGCACAAAAAGGCGTCTGGATTTCAGCTCATAGGAGACATAGAAACCATAAAAGATCAAGTGCTTACCTATATAGAGAGTGTGCTGTGAACAGCTCCGGGATACTGCTGATAAATAAAGAAAAAGGTTGGACTTCCTTTGATGTGGTAAAGAAGGCGCGAAAACTGCTAAAAACAAAAAAAATAGGTCATATCGGGACACTCGACCCTTTTGCCACCGGTCTTTTGATACTGCTGATAGGTAAAGCGACCCGCATTTGCGAATACGTGGTAGAGCTGGACAAAGAATATACCGTAAAGAGCAGATTCGGAATAGCCACCGACACTAGCGATATCACAGGTAAGGTCATAGCCGAAGAGCAGCCAAAAATAGTCACGCAAACCGATTTCGAAAATAAAATACCTACTATCGAGAAAATCACTTCGCAGATACCCTCAAAATACTCTGCCATAAAAATAAATGGGAAAAAAGCTTATGATTTAGCGCGAAAGGGTGTCGAATTTGAAATGGCTGAAAAAAAGATTAGTATAAAAAAATTTGAGCTGTTGCGGTTTAATTTTCCCGAATTTGAGTGGAGGATTGTAGTCTCAAAGGGAACTTATATCAGAACCCTTACGGAGCAAATTGCGGATTATTTTGACAATATCGCAACCACTATCGAATTAGAAAGGACCAAAATCGGGTCATTTAAGATAGAAAACAGCATCAGCATAAACGATGTATCAGAGAGCACAGAATTGTTACCTCTGCTTGATTTAATACCAGATATGCCAAAGGTATACCTACAAGATGCACAGCTTACCCATTTTGTAACTGGACTGTTCCAGGAAATAGAGGTATCGGGAGAGGATAATGAGCTTTTTGCTGTGCCAAAAAGTCCAGTGTGTGTATTAAGCTGTCAAAACGTTTTTTTAGGTATCGGTTTAACGAGTAGAGAAGAAGGTAAGCAGACTATCACGCTTCGTCCTCATAAGGT